>JAYVDU010000326.1:0-13057 GCA_043749245.1 Bacteroidota bacterium
ACGGTTAAACTTTTGTTAGCGGCCTTCATGTTCGCTTCAAATTTAGTAACAACATCCTTATTGATCCATTGATCTTGTTCGGGCCACACAAAAAGAACAGGTGCATTTAATGTTTTTATTTTTTCCATTTTTTCTTCGGGCATACCATAATACATCACGCATGCTTTACTTTGTTTGCCAGCTAACAAAGTTGACTGCATGCTCCATCCGCCTCCAAAACACCAGCCTATAGTGGCAATATGAGCTTTAATACCCACATAAGACAGTGCACCTTTTATAATAGCTTCAGCTCTTTCGGCTTTTACACTCTGCATATATTTTGCGGCAGAATCTTTCACAGAGGCTATTTTATTATCATATAAATCAATAGCAATGACATTTACATTACCCAATGTTTTAAATATTTTTTCTGATTCTTGTTTGATATAATCGTTTAATCCCCACCATTCGTGTATCACAAATACATAATTGTTGGTCGGCTTCTCTGCTTTAATTTCGTATGCGCGGCCTTCTTTACCATCAGCTGTTTTAAAAGTTATATCCTTGCCTATTGGATTTAATAAGGCAAAGGGATTGGGATCTAAATGAGTGGCAACAAATTTTTCATTGTGTGTTAGCATAGCAAAGGTTTCGGTTGAACTTGGTTTAGCACAACAGCTTGTTTGAGCAAAGCTATGTGCTGTTAGGAAAATAGATAATGTAATGAATAAGGATGTTTTCATTGTTTGATTTTATAAGAGATTAATAAAACTATAAATTATATTTAGAGACATAACATTTGATCCTAACATTAGTTTAGATTTTTAAATGAAAGAAAAAATGATAGTTCATTAATGATCTGATGCTACAATAGGTTTTTCAACTTTCTTGTGGCGAATTAATAAGACTAATGGAATTGAAACTAACATTACAAAACCTACGATTAAAAAACCTTGATTGTAACTTACCAATGCTTGCTGTTTATACAGGGCGCCTTCTAATGCTTTGTATGCAAGGGATTGAGCTTCTTCTAAACTTTTCCCCGCACTTAAAAAATTCTGAGTGAGCAACGAAATCCGATCAGCGCTTACGGTATCGTAAATGTTTATATAGCCTAGCATACTGCCTCTAATTTGTGCATTGGAATTAATAAGATACACATTTAACAAAGCAATACCAATGGCGCCACCTAATTGCCTAATCATATTAGCTAAGCCTACCGCTTGTGTCATATCTTTTCCTTTTAGCCCGCCAACTGCCAAGGATAAAATTGGCGACATCATAAACGCCATACCAAATCCACGTAAGAAAAAAGGAATATAAAAATCATTTTCTGTGGAGTTTGGAGATGAGAACCCCATCATCATTAAGAAACCAAAGGTTAGCATAATACCTACAAGAATAATGCTTTTAGGATTGGTACCATTGCCTAATAATTTCCCTACTATAGGCATCGCTACAGCTGTGCATAAAGCGCCGGGAATCATAAACACGCCTGTTTGCGTGGCCGTCCAGCCTAAGGATATTTGTGCAAATAAGGGGAAGATAAAAACGGTACCGAATAATAGCATCCCTAATATTAAGTTCATTAAACTACCCATTACTAAATTATAATTTTTGTAAAGTCTAATATTAACAGCTGGGTAATCAATACTTAATTCGCGATAGATAAAAGCAATCAATCCAAACAAGGCCATGATAGATACAATCACTATTTCGTCGCTTTCAAACCAATCTTTAGATGTACCTTCTTCTAATACAAATTGCAAAGAGCCCACGGCCATTACTAAAAACAGCATTCCCCACCAATCTATTTTACGAGGTTTTATTGCGCCTATCCTGTCAGTGATGTATGTCCAGGATAAAAATGTAGCAACAATACCAATAGGAATATTTACAAAAAATATCCAATGCCACGAAATGTGATCAGTGATATAACCACCAATAGTAGGTCCAAAAGTGGGTCCCATAATAATTCCCATTCCAAAAATGGCATTGGCGGTACTAATTTTTTCAGGTGGGAAAACGCCAATAATAATAGTTTGTGCAGTTGATAATAAGCCACCGCCACCTAGCCCCTGAACAAATCTCCAAAACACTAAAGTCCATAAACTATCAGAAAAACCGCACATTAACGAAGCTACCGTAAATATAATTACCGACATGGTGAAGTAAACTTTACGTCCAAATAAATCAGAAAGCATACTCGTTAACGGAATAATAATCACATTGGAAATAGCATACGATGTAGTTACCCAAGCAATTTCTGTTGTGGTGGCGCCAATACTTCCGCTTATTTCACGCAAGGATACGTTAACAATCGTTGTGTCAATCAATTCTAATACCGCACAACTAATTGCGGTTATGATGATTATCCACTTAGTGAAACCAGTTGGATATTGAATGAGAGAAGGCGCTTGAAGTGTTGTGTTCACTATAATATTATTTAGTATGAATGTCTACAACAGCACTTAATCCTGGCAATAACAAGCCTGTTAATTCTTTTGGATACTCTGTAATCATAATTCTTACAGGAACACGTTGTGTAATTTTTACAAAATTTCCCGTTGCATTATCTGGAGGTAATAACGAAAATTTAGCACCGGTAGCGCCTCCAAAGCTTTGTAATACGCCTGTTATATGGGCTTTAGGGAATGCATCAATTTTAATATCTACTACTTGGTTCGCCCTCATTTCTTCTATTTGAGTTTCTTTAAAATTTGCGCTTATCCATAAATTGGTATAATTAACAGCAGAACAAACTGGTACGCCTACTTGCAAATACTGACCAACTTCAATTGATTTTTTAGAAATGATGCCATCAAATGGCGCTTTAATTAAGGTATTGTCTAATTGTGTTTGTGCTAATTGTAATTCAGCTTCGCGTTGTTTTACCATTGCTTGCGCTAATACAATTTGTGATTTTTGTCCAACAGCCTGAGATTGAGCGCCAGTAGCTTGTGAAGTAGAAGCTTCATATTGTTTCTTCAACATATCTAATTGTGCTTTGGATGTTTCAAATTCTGCTTTTATAGATTCAAATTGTTGTTGTGTAGCCGCTCCGTCTTTCAACATTTTTTCACTACGATTCATTTCCTTTTCGTTTTTTGTATAGCGCGCTTGTGCAGTTGCAATGTTATCTTTTGCAGCCTGGCTATTTAAGTTAGATGCAGATGCATTCAAGTCTGCTGTTGTTGCTCCTGATTTAGCAATGTCTAATTGGGCTTTTGCACTTTCTAAAGTAGCTTCAGCTTGCGTTATTTTTGCGATATAATCTTTATTATCAATTTCAATGAGTATGTCGCCTTTTTTGACCATTTGATTATCGGTGAAATTTACTTTAGTAACAAATCCTTGTACGATTGATCTCACGGGCGTTATCATGGCATCAACTTGCGCATTGTCTGTCTTTTCATGACCCATCGCAGATATCCATACATATAATACGATGATAATGATAATTGATGCTACTGTTCCAAGTATCATCATTTTTTTATTTTTAGAACCTGGTTTTGTTTCTGACATAGTTTCTTCCATTGGATGTGTATGTTTTGTTGATGTTTCTTGTTGTTTGTTTTCCATAATGTTTAATATCCTAAAGTTGTATTGTAATTTTGTTTAGACATTATTAGTTGAATTTCGCGAAGTTTTAAATTAAACTGTGCTTGGTTTTCAGCATTCAAATCCACAATATAATCGGATGTGGTTATTACGCCATTATCTAGCTGACTGGAGGATGCTTTACGAATAGCAGTTTTTGCATTTACTATTTTTACATCCATTGTAATCATTTTTTCTAATTTTATAATTTCTTCTTGTTGTTGCACCAACGTTGATTGAAGATTTAGGTCAAATATTTTTTTCTGATTTGTAACGATGTCATTATTGATACGAATATTTTTTGTCTCTTTAGCAGAAGTATAATAAGCAGTTAAGTTCCACGACAAGCCTGCACCAACGATTCCGTAAGGTCTGAATTCGTTATTCAAAAAATTATAACCTGGTCGCCCATAGTAGCCTCGTCCAAACACAAATACTTTGGGTAAGTTATTTTTGAAAACCATACTTTCTTTTAGCTTCAAGCTGTTGCTTTGTAAGTCGTATAGTCTGTATTCTGGTCTGATAACAATGGATTGTAGCGCAATGTCTTTTTTTACATAACTAAACCTAACAGTGGTATCCAGTGTTTTGTTGGTAATGATTGACAAGGTTTTATACCATGCATTTAGATTTGAATTGATCTCTTCCATTTTTTGTTGCGTCGTAAGATATTCCGATTCTAACACTAAAAAACTACTTTGCAAAGCAGCGCCATTATCAACTGCTGATTGTATTTTTTTGCGCTTAGCATCCAGTTCATTCATCCTTAACAACATAATTTTTTTGTTTTCTTGCTGCAAGCAAACGTTACCGTATAGTTGATTGATTCTGTCTTTTAATTTCAAGTACTCTACATCTACTTGCTGTGATTGAATTTCAGAGCTTTCTCGCTCTATTTGTTTTTGTGTTTTTACAGCGCCATAATCAAATATGTTTTCTTTTAATTCCAAGCCTAAACTGTATTGATCCGGCTTTTGCTTAAAGCCTGTTGAACCAGCACCAGGAAAAGAAAATTCCGTTACCTCACTTTGATAGGTAGCTTGACCAGTCACATTTATTTGAGGTAAAAAATTTGCACTTAATTGTTTTACTTTATTACTGCCAATGTCAGTATACATTTGTTTTTGTTTGAGTAAGGGATAATTATCCTTTGCTAAGGCTTGTAGTTGTTCTAAAGTTAGTTCTTCTTTTTGTTGAGCATGTACTTGAATACTCAATAATAGAGCGGAAAAACATACGGTATACTTAAATAGTTTCATTGGTTTATTGTAATCCTTTTTTTAATGCGTTTATTAATAAATCTGCAACAATTTTGGGGTAGTTATTCATAAACATTTCAAAATCATGATTGTTCATTCCTGTTGTTAATTGAAATAGTCTGGCGTTTAATATAGGGTATGCGCATAAGGAATGCATGAAGATGTATATCACATACATATTAGACGGTTTGATTTTACCCGCTTCTTGTAAGTTTTCGAAGTATGTAATAAATTTAGCTTTTGGTTTCGATTTTTTTCGCCGACTTAACAGTAGTTCAGGGTTTCGGTTAATTTCTCCAAGTATAAATAACAAAGATTTTGTTTTTAAAAAATCAAAAAACTGAATGATAAAATGCCTCAATTTACTTTCCCAGTGTTCCGAATCGTCATTCCAAGTAGAAACCAGTTCCATAAAATCTGACATGGTTTCGTCAAAAATATGTTCAAATAATTTTTCTTTACTTCTGAAATAATAATGCAAGGATGCTTTGCTAATGCTAGCCTCATCTGCTATCTGCTGCATACGAGCACCAGAGTAGCCTTGTGTTTCGAATACCTTTTTAGCGGCATCCAAAATCTTTTTTTCAGGTTCGGTTAAATTTGACATTATTGTTTAATTATATGGTTTGACCAAATGGTCAATAAATGTAATAATTTTTTTAAAACCATAAAAATAATTTAATTCATATAATTTTAATGCTTACTAAATAAAGCAGAAATGCATTGCTTAAAAAGCGTGAATCCTGTAAGTTATTCGACATTATTTGTAATAATTAAAGAGAATTATTAGCCATTTTTGATTAATCATAAATACAACGATAATTTAAAACTAATATTATGTCAGCAAAAGATGCAACTAAGGTAATTTTGAAGAAAAAGGAAGATATACTTTATAAAGAAATATTGTTTTTACAAAAAAATATGTCCGATTATAAGGCAGAACGGAAAGCTCATTGGAAAATTTTTAAACATAAAATGGATGATGATATTGGTAAGATTAAAAAATCAATAGATGAATTGTGCGCCTATCATAAAAAATTGATATAATGTCTTAACGTTAAAAATATGTTGCTCTTTATAAAATGATATCAATGAATAATTATTCAAGAAAATTATTGTAAATAATCATTAAATTCATAACAAAATAAAAAGAGTATGTATTAATAGTTAGTTATATAAAAAGTGAATTTATTCGATTTTTGGAAATTGTTGGCTGGACTTGGAATGTTTCTTTATGGGATGTTTCATATAGAGGATAGCATGAAACAGATGGAAGGAAGAGCCTTTAAACTATTTCTTCAAAAACACACTAAGCATAAATTAAGCGCCATTTTTAGCGGAACAATCGTAACAGGCATCCTACAAAGCAGTTCTATTGTTAATTTGATGATGCTATCATTTGTAGGTGCAGGTATGCTATCAATGCGTAATGCTTTGGGCGTGGCTTTGGGAGCTAATATCGGAGGAACTTTTAATAGTTGGCTTGTCGCACTTTTAGGCTTTAAAGCGGATCTTGGAAAATTTGCATTACCAATTATAGGAATTGCAGGCATCGGATTAATTGTTTTCAGAAATAAAAAAAGAATCTATCATATATCAAAATTCTTAATGGGTTTTGGTCTTTTGTTTTTAGGATTAGAATACATGAAGGGCAGCATGGATTCTATGATTAAAGATTTTGATTTTACGCCCTACTTACAATATAATAGAATAGTATTTGTGCTGATAGGATTTATTATTACAGCACTTATCCAAACAAGTGCCGCAACAGTAGTTATTGTATTAAGCGCACTTTATGCCAATATCATTCCTATTGAAACGGCTGTGGCTGTTGTATTGGGGGCTGAATTAGGTACAACTATAAAAATAGTTATTGGTTCGATTGGAGGCATTGCTGCAAAAAAACGCGTGGCATTTGGAAACATTATTTTTAACTTTTTCACGTCGGCATTTGGATTTATATTATTAGTGCCAATCATTAAGTTAATAAAAGATGTAATTGGATTAGAAGACCCACTATTGATTTTAGTGGCATTTCAAACGTTTATTAATATCATGGGAGTTGTTATGTTTTATTTTTTCCTTGATGCATTTGGAAGTTTATTAGAAAAACGATTTGTTGATGGTGTAAAAAATGTTACACAGTATTTGCCAAATACGAGCCCTGAAATTACCGATACAGCGATTGAAATGGTTGAAAAAGAAGTTGAGTTATTTATTTATCGTGTGATCCATTTGAATATGGAAGCTTTTCATATTAAAGAGGTTGATCAAATCAAAAATAAATTTAAAACGAATTATGAAAATAAAGGCCTCTTGCCTGATAGTTTAACATACATTGAAAAATATAATTTAATAAAACAAGCCGAAGGGGAAATATTTTCTTTTTATTCGAAATTGGCAGAAGAAAAAATTGAAAAAAACAACCGTATTCATTTAGAGCAATTGATCTCATCAGTAAGAGGCGCTATGTATTCGGCTAAAGGTATAAAAGACATTATGGATGATAGAAAAGAATTTAGTAACTCCATTAATGAATTAAAATTTGATTTCTACGAATTAATTCGAACCCAATTAACTGAGTTTTATGCCGAGTTAATTAATCTATCTTCATCTGAAGACAATACAATTTCTTTTGAAAAACTTTTAAAATTATTAGAAAAAGTTAACTCAGAGTATGAAGAGCGCATGAATAGTTCTTTCCTTGAAGCAGGAAAAGATAAACTGAAAGAGTTAGATATCTCAACCTTATTTAATGTTAATCGTGAATTGTATTCATCTTGTAAATCAATAATTTTCTCAATGAAAGATTATTTGTTAGATGCCGAGCATGTTGAGAAATTCGAAAACACCACATCATTTATTTCTAAATAAAATAGCTTAAAAACTACTATGTCTTGTAATACATATAACATAAAAGGCTTAACTCAAATTCAGATTATTGAGGCTAGGAAAAAGTATGGCTTTAATGTTTTAAATTATAAAAAGGAAAATGGGTTTTTAAATGCCATTATGGGTCTGGTAAAGGAGCCAATGGTTCTTTTGCTTATAGTTGCATCTATTGTATATTTTATAAGTGGTAAAATAGATGATGGCATTTTTTTGGCATCTGCTATTTTATTAGTTGCTACTATTTCTTTGTATCAGGATTCTAGAAGTCGTAATGCACTTGAAAAATTGAAAGACTATACACAGTCCAGCTGCAAAGTAATCCGAGAGAGTAAAATTGTAGAAATTAAAAGTGAAGAGTTAGTGATGGGTGATTGTTTAATAGTTGAGGAGGGTACTTCAATTTCTGCAGATGGTGTTATTATTCATTCTAATGATTTTTCGGTAAACGAATCAATTCTTACGGGAGAATCTTTATCTGTATATAAAGATAAAACAAAAGAAGAGCATACTATTTATAAAGGAACAACGGTAGCTAGTGGGCTTGCTATTATTGAAATTACAGCCATTGGCAATGATACTAAATTAGGGAAAATAGGAAAAAGTCTCGAAAATATAGCAGAAGAAAAAACACCATTGGAATTACAGATAAGTAATTTTGTAAAGAAGATGATTGTTGCTGGAGCCATTGTTTTTGTTATTGTGTGGAGCATTAATTTTTTTCAATCATATAATGTTTTAGATAGTTTATTAAAAGCATTAACGTTGGCAATGAGCATTTTGCCCGAAGAAATTCCTGTAGCTTTTACAACTTTTATGGCACTTGGCGCCTGGCGTTTAATAAAAGCAGGCATTGTGGTGAAGCAAATGAAAACGGTTGAAACGCTTGGTAGTGCTACCGTTATTTGTACAGATAAAACAGGAACACTTACCGAAAACAAAATGAGTTTAGCTAAACTCTTTACCTTAATTACTCAAAAAATTACAAACCCTGAGGAAGACTTAAGCACTTCCGAAAAAGAACTTATTGAACTTGCAATGTGGTCGAGTGAACCAATTGCTTTTGATCCCATGGAAGTTGCATTACATCAGGCTTACAAAAACATAATATCTAAAGATGAAAGACCTTATTTCAAAATGATACATGAATATCCATTGGAAGGTAAGCCTCCAATGATGACTCATCTTTTTGAAAACGAATCAGGAAAGAGAATTATTGCAGCAAAAGGTGCTCCAGAAGCGATGATACATGTTTCTATTCTTTCTGATATTGAAAAACAACAAATTAACGATGCCATAAAAACCATGACTAATGAAGGTTATCGTGTTTTAGGGGTAGGGGAGGCTGTTTTTAAAGAGAATAATTTTCCAGTAACACAGCAAGAATTTCAATTTACATTTAAAGGTATAGTAGCATTTTACGACCCACCTAAAAAAAATATTCAATCGGTGTTAGAAAGTTTTTATCAGGCAGGAATAACTGTAAAAATAATTACAGGAGATAATACTGCCACCACTAGCGCCATTGCCAAGCAAGTTGGTTTTCGAGGGTATGATAAAAGTCTAACGGGTGATGAGTTGATGCAATTAAAAGATGATGAGTTAAGACTTAGGGTTGCAGATACGTATGTGTTTACACGAATGTTTCCGGAAGCTAAATTAAGAATCATTACTGCATTAAAAGCAAATAACGAAATAGTTGCAATGACCGGTGATGGCGTTAATGACGGGCCTGCTTTAAAAGCCGCACACATTGGCATAGCGATGGGTAAAAAGGGAACGGAAATCGCAAAAGAAGCAGCATCTTTAATTTTAGTAGAAGATGATTTATCTAAAATGGTTGATGCTATTGCAATGGGAAGAAAAATATATACTAATCTAAAAAAAGCTATTCAGTATATTATATCTATTCACATTCCTATTATTTTAACCGTCTTTATTCCATTGGCATTAGGTTGGATTTATCCAAATATATTTTCGCCTATACATGTTATCTTTTTAGAATTAATTATGGGCCCCACCTGCTCCATTATTTATGAAAATGAGCCTATGGAAAAAAATACCATGACTCAAAAACCTCGTCCATTTACTACAACGTTTTTTAATTGGAGCGAGCTTACCATCAGTATCATCCAGGGATTGGTTATCACAATGGGCACATTATCTGTTTATCTGTATTCTGTATCGAAAGGTTATTCTGAAGTGCTTACTCGTACAATGACGTTTAGTGTGTTAATTACAGCAAACATATTTTTAACTCTCATCAACCGTTCATTTTATTATTCGGTATTTACTACTTTAAAATATAAAAATAATATGGTGTGGCTTATCATTACTATTACTTTATTAATATGCGCCGCTTTATTTTATATAAAACCATTGACCAAATTTTTTGAATTTGAATCATTAAATATAACTCAACTATTAATTTGTATTAGTGTAGGTTTTCTTTCAGTCATTTGGTTTGAGGCTGTCAAATGGAAAAAACGACTAGGTTAATTTGACACAATTTTTTTTTAAGTAATTATGAATGATTTTTAAAATCACTAATGAGTTTATACGAATGCAATCTAACCGCATGCTCGTAAGCAGCTGTAGCAATCATTATTTCATCTGCCTGTGTTTTATCTAAAAATAATTGCATTTCTTTTTTTACTTTTTCTGGGCCACCAATAAACGAATAAGTAATCATTTGTTGAAGCGCAGTTTCTTCTGCCGAATTCATTTTAAATTCTTGAGGATTGATAGCTGGCTTTAATTTTTCTCTCTGACCTTTAATCACGCTTAAGTATAATCTCTTAAATGATGTGGCTTGTTTCATGGCCTCTTCATCAGTATCAGCAACAATGGCACTTACACATGCAATTACATAGGGTTTTTGCAATTGTGCCGAAGGTCTAAAATTTTGATGATATATAGCCAAGGCTTGATGTAATTGTGCGGGCGCGAAATGACTTGCAAAAGCATAAGGCAATCCCAAAGCTGCCGCTAAATGTGCCGAGTCGGTGCTGGAGCCTAATATCCAAATAGGAATATGTAAGCCTTCGCCAGGGATAGCTCTTACAGCGGCATTTTTATTAGCACTTGAAAAATACGTTTGTAATTCTTGTACATTTTTAGGAAACTCTATCGCAGCATGTTGATCGCGTCGAAGTGCCATTGCGGTTAATTGATCTGTTCCTGGCGCGCGACCTAAGCCCAAATCAATACGGCCCGGATAAAGTGTTTCAAGAGTTCCAAATTGTTCGGCAACTATTAAAGGCGAATGATTGGGAAGCATAACGCCACCAGAACCAACACGTAAAGTAGATGTTTGTGATGCAATGTATCCAATGAGAATGGATGTTGCGGAACTCGCTACACCTTCCATATTATGATGTTCTGCTAACCAATAACGTTTGTAGCCCCATCGCTCAGCATGCTGTGCCACGTCAGCGCCATTGACAAAGGAATCAGCAATGGGTTTATTCTCGAGTACTAAAGCTAAATCTAATACAGAAAAATGTATGTTCGCTAATTTTTTTTGGTTCATGAAAGCGTTTTTAAAATCTACCCGAAAAAAGCAAGAGTTCGATAGCTTGTTTAATTATAAAATTAGGAGTTGGCTTGTTTAATTATATTAAACTCTGACTCTAATTCTTTACAGGCCTCCGTGCAAACTTTTTCAAGTTGCAAAACTAAATCAGGCATACTGTTTCTATGTCGCTGTATATTATCTACATCTTCCTGAACTTTTTTGGCAATGTTTTCAAAATCTTTACTAATTCCCATAATTGAAAAAGACGGCACCATCTTATGAACTGCCGATTGTAGCGCAGAATAGTCTTTATCGTGTAAACCTTGTTTCATGGCAGCAATTAATGATGGGGTTTGAGTCAAGTAAAGGGTAATCATTTCCATCATCAACTTAGGATTTGATTTTGTTCGACGTGACAAATTACTCAAATCAACAAATTTCAAATTTTCACTTTGGTTATATGAATTTTCAGTACCGTCTTTATTTTTTTCAAGGGTAGGTTTCTTTACAAATTCAACTATTTTACCTTATAGCAATCTATCATCAACTGGTTTTGAAAGATAATCATTCATGCCAACTGATCTGCATTTTGCTAAATCTACCGTAGTTACGTCAGCAGTTAATGCAACAATAGGAATTTTAGAATTCATGATGTTACGAATATACTCTGTTGCTTCAAACCCATTCATTTCGGGCATTTGCAAATCCATCAAAATGATATCGTAAGTATTGTGTTGAAGTTTTTCTATGGCTATTTTTCCGTTGGAAGCAACATCATGTTCAAATCCAAACTCATCTAATATTGTATTCATTAATAATCTATTAAGAGCAATATCTTCAACCACTAATACTTTTATGTTTTTAATATTTTGGTCAAACTCTATTTCTCCTTGATGCACTAAAACGGTTTCAGTCGTTTTTTTAAAAGATAAAACAAAGCTAAAAGTAGTACCTTCATCAAGTTTGCTTTTAACGTTAATAGTTCCTCCCTGCGACTCTACAAGTTGCTTAACAATAGCTAGGCCTAGTCCTGTTCCGCCGTAAAGCCTGGCAGTGCCACTTGATGCTTGTTGAAAAACTTCAAAAATAGTTTCAATGTTTTCTTCAGGTATTCCAATGCCTGTGTCGCTAATTGCGAATTCAATTGTTACATTATCTCCCTCATCATTTAAGATCTTAACACCTACAGTGATAGTTCCTTGAGAGGTAAATTTTACAGCGTTACTAAAAAGATTTAAAATAATTTGATGCAGACGCACAGGATCACCAATCAATACATCTGGAATATTTTTGTCGTAAATTTTTACCAACTCTAAATTTTTTTCCTTAATTTTTGTTTCAAACAAATGAAGCATTGCCGAAATAGACGTTTCTATTTTAAATGGAATTTGTTCAAATGTCATTTTGCCAGAATCCACTTTTGCTAAATCAAGAATATCGTTAACAACGACTGTTAAAGCTTCTCCGCTAATTTTTATAGCTGATAAATATTCCTTTTGACTATCAGTTAACTCCGTTTTCAAAAGCACTTTAGTAAATCCAATTATAGCATTCATTGGCGTACGGATTTCGTGACTCATGTTTGACAAAAATTGTTGTTTTGCCTTTACCGCATCTTCTGCCATGCGCCTTGCCTCTTCTGCAACTTTAGTTGATTCTTCCGCTTTTTGTTTAGCTTCTTCAGCGGTTTTTGTTGCCAATTCGGCAAAGACTTTTGCTTCTCTTAATTCTGTTTCAATTTTTTTTTGGTCCGCAATGTTTCTTGCAACAATTACAGCACCAAGTATTTTCCCTGCATTATCTTTATAGATAG
>JAYVDU010000327.1:0-13051 GCA_043749245.1 Bacteroidota bacterium
CTTGCTGGCTCAAATAAGCACTGCTTATTTCCCCTGTTACTTTTTTTCGTCAAGGAAAAAAACGTAAAAAAGATGATTAAGTTTTTGAGTGAACCCTAAATAAGTTCAAACTTTACTACATAAAATTTATGATTTGCGGCCATGAAAATTTGAGAAGAATTATTCGATCATCCAGATTGGTGGAAAGCTTCCCATCCAATAAAAGACTTAAATGAAACCATTGAAGAATTTGGATTGAGACGTGATTATTTACGTTCAATTGAGCCAAATTCTAAAGCATTAGAGGGAACATCTATTGGTGATGAAATAAAGCTTGGCTATAAAATAAAAGATGAGTTTAGGAGAATTCAACTCATTGTGTGAAGGGCAGGTTTGGTAAATGGTTTTTATTTAATCAATAGAGTTATATTCTAGCAATTATGTCTTTGTGATCCATTGCCCAAACTAATAAACTATTGGTTACTTGCTCTAAGCCCAATTTTTTTGCAATCCGAGAGCGGTTATTATCAACCGATCTTGCATTGATAAATAATAACTCCCCAATTTCTTTTGATGTATAATTTTTACAAATTAATTTTAATGTTTTTAATTCGGTTGAAGTCAATTTTTGTAATATATATTCTATCCGAGTATTTTCTTTATTTGTTTCGGTAATTTCATATTCTATAACATTTAAAGAGTTACTCCAATAATATTCGTTTTTTAAAACTGCGTTTATAGCGTCAACTACTTCAAATGTGGCATTATCTTTAATTAAATAGCCTTTAGCCCCGTTATCTTTAGCTTTTTTAAGTAACGTATTTTCTTTATGCATCTTTAAGATAATTATTTTGGTTAATAGGCCGTGCTCTTGAACTTTTTTACATACCTCTAGCCCATCTATTACTGGCATATTAATATCAAGTATGGCAATATCTATTTTCATTGTATGTATAATCTCCAAGGCCTCAATACCTGAATTCGCATCAAATATTACTAAATTTGGAATACCATTTTTAATAATGTTAGCAAGCCCAACTCTAAAAATCGGATGATCGTCAGCAATTAAAATATTAAAATTTGTCATTTAAAATTAAAATTAAATTTATTCCTTTAGCATTGATGTTGTTTTGTATTGAAACATTCGCCTTTATAATTAATGCCCGCTGTTGAATATTTTTTAATCCTACTCCTGTGTGTTTTAGATCTTGCTTAAACCCAATACCGTTATCTAAATATTTAATTTGAATTTTTTTTGTATTCATTTCTTCCACTTCAATTCGTATTGCAGTTGCCCTTGAATGTTTTACTGTATTTTGAATGCATTCTTGTAAAATTCTAAGAATATGTGTTTTAGTATTTAAATTAAGACTTTCAATAGTATTACTAATTTCGTAGCTACAAATAATACCTGTCTGATTTTCAATAGTCGTCATTAAATCACTGATGAATTCTTTAAAGCTAATTAATTTGAGTGTTGATGGGAACAAATCTCGTGATATTTTGCGTGTTTTTTCTAACAAGTTATTTAAATCGTTTACAATGTCTTCTTTGGTATCGTTATTACTTAAACCATTTTTAATAATTTTTTGGCGAGTCATTGTAATTTTTAAACCTAAATCATCATGCAAATCCATTGCGATTTTCTCTCGCTCAGCATCAATATCATTAACAAGTTGGCTTGCGTATAACTCTTTTTGTTTCTTTTCCTTTCTTGTATTTATAAAAAAAACAAAAACGATGAATAAAATTATAATGACTCCTGAAATAATAAGATAATAGGTTTTATAAAGATAATGTAATTCATTTTCTGTTTTTAATAAACTATTTTCTTTTTCCTTTAATTTAATTCTCTGCTCTTTTTCAGACAAATCGTGCTTATAGATTAATGAATTAACTAAAGTATTATTAGAAATTTCGTCCAAACTATCTTTTTTATTAATGAATCGTTTATACATTTTTAAAGCATTTACGTTATCATTAATAGCTTCATAAGCCATACTTAGATTTTTATAAAATAGAGGGTCATAAATTGGTTCATTATT
This sequence comes from Bacteroidota bacterium, assembly GCA_043749245.1. Lineage (GTDB taxonomy): Bacteria > Bacteroidota > Bacteroidia > B-17B0 > Aurantibacillaceae > UBA4416. The sequence goes on from JAYVDU010000327.1 coordinate 2,025, forward strand.
TTTAATTGAATAGTAAATTGTTTTTTTTGCAATATCAATAGCCTTTCCCGGTTTATTATCAGCTAAATAATTTTGAAAAACAAGAGTGTAAATTTTAATTACCTCACTAGGAACTTTATTCAAAATAATTGTTTTAATAGCTAAATCAGAGCAACGTTCAAATTCAATTGTATTGTGCATTTTTAAGTAACAAACTGATAAATGAAAATATACATAAGATAATTCGTAATAAAATTCGGTATTAATATAAAACTCTAAATTTGCTTTAGTTTTTTCTAAGGCTTCTTTAATTTTATTTTGATTTAAAAAAATATGTGAAATATTTTCATTTATAATGGTTGCTAATTTCTTATTATTTAGTTTTTCCGCAATTTTTAATGCAATTAATAATTCTCTTAATGCATCTTCATGTTTTACTAATAATTGGTATTCTCCTGCAATATTTGTTCTAGTAGTGGCCTCGTAGTATAAATCTTTTTTTAAAAGAGCAAGGTTCAATGCTTTATATAATTTAATTAAACTTGAATCATGCTTTGTTTCTGCTTGATAGATCTGGCTGTAGGCTATATTTAATAAAATTTGAGCAACAGTATCAGCTGATTCATTTAATTCTTTAGATTTATACAATTCTTTTGCTTTTTTAAAATTACCTTGATTTAGTAGGATATAACTACGTTTTATTTCAATTAAATTTTTTAATTTCCTGTCAGGAAATTTTTTTAAAATAGCTAGCGCTGAATCGTAATAAAAATTTGCTTTACCTACATCTGACCGAAAATAATAATAAACACCTAATATCCCCAAAACATCCGCTTGTTTTTGTGGTGATTTTAGTTGTTTACCAATGCTTGTAAGACGCGTTGTTATTTTAAAAAACGAAATTGTATCTAAGCTATGCAAAACCTGTAAGCTATCTCTCAATTTTTGATATTGTGATAAGTTACTTTGTGAATAAGAAATGGAATTTGAGAATATGCATAAAATTAAGGTAGTAATTAAATATCTCATTTCCAGTATTATTTATGCATCCAATCTATTCCTATTTATTGACTATGATTGGCAAGTTATATATTAGCTAAACTTTATTTAGTTTATTCCTAATAATAAATATAGCTATAATTTAGACACGTAATTTACTCCTTTACTAATTTTTCAACTTTAATTCCTTTGTCTGTTTTAATAGTAATGAAGTACATTCCTGTTATAAGAGTTGAAATGTTAACATGAGCTTCTTGTAAATTAACAGCTTCTTCTAATACTAATTGTCCTTGTATATCACAAATAGAAATAGATTCAATGATAATGTTTTCATTAGAAGCATTTTGAATAGTGAAATTATTTTCTGCTGGATTAGGAAATAAAATAATACTATTTGTACCTAAATTTTCCTTAATATCAGTAGTAACTGAGCATCCTATAAACGCATTAAAAGCTGTTAAATTACCATTAAAAACATCCACATCTAATGGCCCCGAGTATCCTGACACAGAGCCTGATTGTGAATATTGTTTGAACGCCCACGTTGGCCAAACTCCATTTGTATAAGGTCCTACATTTGGGTTACCATCGTAGTCGGCAACAATAATTTTGTAATTAAGCAACGTGTTATTTAGATAATTAATTACTGATCCGTTAGCATAAATTATTGGAGATATACCTGTTACTGTTTTTACTCGGTTTAACCACGTTAAACACCAAGAGCTTAATTGAGATGATGTCATACTTGTTGTTAATGAATAGCCACTATAATCCTCTAAATCTAATAACGGAACTAGCTGGCATGATATAATTTCAGGGCTAGCTTGACTCAAAAAATAATTCGCCTCAGCCGTAGCGCCATTGGTTACTGGATTGGCAAAATGATATGCTCCCATTTTCATACCTGCACTTAAGCCTCCTGATATTTGTCCTAAATATTCGCCACTAAAATACGTTAATCCTTCCGTTGCTTTTGCCCATGCAAATGTTTTACCCGCAGCATGTATTTGATTCCAGTTTAGACTAGCACTTGGTTGGTATGCTGATACATCAATACCAAATACATTACCTACACTTACAGCACTTGCGTTACGCCAAACTAATGTTGAGTAGGGCGAACCTGAATTAATTAAGCAGCCTGATACCGTTGTTAAAAGTTTTACTACTCCTGTATAAGTGGCAGTCCAGGCAATATAAGGAGCACTAGAGCAGCCCGATCGACCACAATTATTTGCATAACACAATGTTACATTACTTGCGTTATTAAACAAAGTTAATTCGGCATCCCAACTTTGGCTACCTCCAAAATCCGAACAGTAACTCCATTCGTAAATTTGTCCAGCTGTTACATTAAAAAGTGTCCAGTTACCTGCATTCATATAGGCACTTACAGTGCTCCAAGCAGAGGAAGAGCTTGAAAGTGTAGTTGTGGGGTACTGGCTTGTTTGAACTGAGCTTGAACAGCCACCAGTTGCACAGGTTTGCGCAACAGCATTTAAGCTAAATGTAGCTAATGATGTGATTAAAAGTATTTTTTTAAGCATAATTATAAGTTCTATGTTTAGAATGATAGTTTAAAATAGTAATTTAATTAGTACACAGATAATTAATTGGTAAATTAGGGCATAAGCCTGCAAACTCTTCCCCTGCTTCCTGCATGTCCATATCTCCATTATCATAATGCCAATTGACTTCAACATCGTAACCTTCTTTTTTTAATTTTTGTAGGGTATAAAATATGTCTAAAATAAATTTAGCTGATGTAGAATTAAAATATTCAAATTTTAATTCGAGTAAAAGTTTCTTTGTTTTACCAAATGCCCCTTTTGAGTAATATAGTATGGACTCATATTCTTTAATCCATTGGATAATGGGATTGTAAAGCTCAGCGGCATATTCAGGAGTAGATTCGCCGGAAATTTCAAATGTATTATTCTCAAGGTCAAATAAAACTTTGGGTGTTAACTGAGTTGGGGCTATTATTAAACTATTCATTTGTCAGTATTTATTTATTTAATTTTGTTTCAATTACTAATAAGGAAACATCTTCTGTTTCAAATAAAAAATTATATTCAATTTTATTATTGGTTTTTAAAGCCATTTCTATAATACCCAATCCTCCGCCTTCAGGTCTAGAATTTAATAAAGTTTCTGTATGAAATTTTTTCAACTCTTCTTTATTAAGAGAGTTAACAGCGTCAATTTGTTTTTGTAAAATTGCTTTTTGCTTGTTTAAAATATAACTGCCTGTTTTAATAATGTAATAATCATCCTGTTCGGTTATAATAAATAAGTTAGAACTAAATTTTATAGGTAAATTATCTTGTATAGTAGAATTGAGATATTTTAAAATATTATCTAAGCTTTCCACAGAAACGGCATATAACCTTTTTTGAAGGTGTACAGCAATATTTGGTTTCCTCAATGTTTCTTTAACTAAGGCTAGTATAGAGGCTAATTTTTCTCTCGAAAAATCGCTAACAAATGACATAATCAAATGCTGTTCTCCCATTATGGTATATAAGTTTTTCATGTAAGCGTATTTATTTATGGTTGTTTTCATTTTTATAACGGCTCTTCTTTTTTAATTTTACCTGATAATATTTTGGCTTTATACTAAAATGCCAATCACGCAAATATCATCGGTTTGCTCATTATTTCCTTTCCATTCAAAATGCTTTTGTTTAATTAAAGCCAATTGTTTTTCTAAATCCAACATACTTATTTCTTGTATCAAATTTTTAAATGGTGTAGCTAATAAACTTTTGTTTTTATTCCCACCTTTTTGATCTTTATAACCATCTGTATATAAATACAAAATATCTCCACTTTGAAGTTGTTCTTTTTTGATAGTAAAATCGCCTGCAAAAATATGTCCAATTGACATTTTATCACTTTTTATCTCATTAAGTTTACCGTTACGTGCAATAAATAAATTATTCTTTGCTCCAGAAAATTCTAATTGTTTAGATATTTTATTTAACTTAATTAGTGATATATCCATTCCGTTTTTTACATACAATTCGTCATTTTCATCTGCCATTGTATTAATTATGGCCGTATTTAGTTCGTTCAAAATAGTATCTGTTTGTGTTATTTTTTTCTCTGTAACAATCCGGTCCAATAAATTATAACCATGTAACGACATAAATGCTCCTGGTACCCCATGCCCAGTGCAATCTACTACTGCAAATAAAATGTCAGTACCTAAATCTTTTGCCCAATAAAAATCGCCACTCACAATGTCTTTTGGCAAATACATTACAAAGTACTTTTTTAGCAATTTATCTAATACGCTTTTTTTAGGGAGTATAGAGCTTTGAATAATTGATGCAGCATTAATACCACTAATAATACGGCGCTGTTTCTCATCAACAACTGTTTTTTGGAATTGAATAATATTTTTTTGTTTTTTAGTAATGCTTAATGACCTAATAATTAAAATAATTAAAAAAGCAAGCAAAATTAAGCTAATAGAAATAATTAGTATAATCGTTTTTTGTTTTTGAACTTTTATATCACTTAATTCAGTTTCTTTTTTTAGTAGTTGAATTTGTTTTGCTTTATTTTCTGTTTCAATTTTAGTTTTAAATAATTCGTCTTTTTGTGCCTTTAATTTATAGGCGGTTACTTGATTTTCCATACTTAGTTTTTCAATTTCAGTAATAGAAATGTTATTTTGATTGATCAATATATTTGTTTTATTCTCTAATACTTCTGTTTTAGTGATAAGTGTATTCTTTTCTTTCTCGGCAAAATTTGTTTGAGATTGACTAAAGCCTTTCTCGTTTTTAGTAACCACCTCAAGGCTTTTAGCAATAATTAGCGCATCTTGTTTTAAATTATTTTTTGTTGCTAAATCAAAAGCCTTCTCCAAATTAATTTTAGCATTGGTAAAATCACCAAAGTTAGAATTTGCATTACCTATACGAGAATATATTTTAACTAACATTTTAGCATCGTTTATACTTTGATAATATTTTAATGCGTTATTATAATTTGTGATAGCAATATCAAATTTTGACTGTTTACAAAAGATATCGCCTGCAATTAAAAAACTGTTAGCTACGCCTTTTTTATCATTTAATTTTGTGTAAGTAATATTGGCAAGTTGATTTGTTTTTGCGGCTTGATTTAAATCACTCTCCAAAACATACAAATCTGCTAATTTGCTATACACAACTCCTAAGTTTTGATTTTCTTTTGTAATAATATATAATTGCGCAGCATTGTTTAAACAAGTAATAGCATTTGAGTTTTTTTTAATTACTTTAAAGGCATTAGCCAAATTAACATTAGCCATACCCTCTTCGGTTAAGTCTTTTGTTTGTTTAGCAAATTTTATTGCTAACTGTCCGTAATCTATTGCTTTATCGCTTGAATTATTTAATGTTAATTCCGACAATTGATTGTATATGTATGCTTTGTCTTCATCTAATACATTTTTCACACTTTGTTCTAATTCAGCAATACTTTGCGAAAAGCAATTACTAATTAAAAATAAAAAATAAAAAATCATTAAACATTTCACTTTCATTTTAATTGATTTCTAATATTTTTAATTCTGTTCTTCTGTTTAATTGCCGCCCTTCTTCTGTAGAATTAGTAGCAACGGGCTTATCAAATCCGTAACCTTTACTTACTAATCTATTTACGGCTATGCCTTTTGATATTAGATAATCAACAACTGCCTTTGCTCTTGCTAATGATAGTTTTTGATTTGACAATTTATTCCCTTGATTATCGGTATGTCCTGAAAGCTCAATTTTCATTGATGAATTTGAGACAAGTACATTATATAATCTATCTAATTCGCCAATGGATGTTGGGCGAAGTGTTGATTTTGCAACATCAAAAAACACATTATTCAACACAATATTACTACCTTTTGTAAGCCGTTTTAAAACTATTCGCTTTACTTTGCTATACTCCGCATCCTCTGGTATATTTAGGTTTTCTGATTGAAACAAGTAACCATCTGCAGCAACAGAAATACCATAGTTTTCGCCACTTTTTAGTTGTAGTGGCATTTTATTATTTTCTTTAGTATTAAATTTATGAATGGTTTTATTATCCTTGTTGTTTACAACTTCAATATCTGAATTAACTAAATTCCCGCTTTCATCTACAATTTCTAGTGTGTATGATACTTCTTTTTTGATTGATAATTTAAAAACACATTTCACAATAATAGTTGTATCAAGCAAAAAATATGTAGGTACTGCTTTTGTTTTATAACCATCCTTTTCAATTTTCAAAATTATATTTATAGTATCTTTTAATTTTTTATTTTTAAGTAGTTCATAAACATTACCATAAACATCTGTTAATTCAAATTCAGGTGTTTTACTGGGATAAATTATTGAAATTTTTGCTCCATTTATTGGTTTATTGCTTACAGAATCAATTACGGTAGCCAACAATCTATATTTAGGAAACAAATAAATGTCTGAACTGCTTTTACTTATTTTAAATGTGTCTATCGTTATTATTCTATCATAAAATTTATTTCGTTCTTTAGCGCCAATTTTAAATTTACTTAATTTTTGAGGTAAGGTAAAACTATACGCGCCTTTGCTATCTGTTACAACAGAGTCTAATTTACTATAATATTTATCTAACAAAAAAACCCGTGCATTATTAATTGGCAATTTGGTATTATTGTCATATACGATGCCTTTTTGAGTAATAGTTAAAATCGGTTTTTTACTCTTAAAATAATAAATATCATCTTTCCCTTTTCCATTTGGCCGGTTTGATGAGATGTAACCACTTTTAAAATCATCGTTTAAATACATGCCGAAATCATCATATCTTGTATTGATAGGGTAACTCAAAGCTTGAGGCTCAAAATATAAATCCATAGTAGGTGAGCAGTAATAAATATCCAACCCTCCTAAACCAGCGTGTCCATCTGATGCAAAAAACAACACATCGTTTTCGAAAATATAAGGAAACGTTTCTCGCTCCTCTGTATTTATCGTTGCTCCTAAATTAACCGGTTTTTGCCATTCATTATTTATACAGTCAGAATACCACAAATCACTTTTGCCGAAACCACCAGGCATATCCGATGCAAAATATAAGCGTTTACCATCACTTGTAATTGCAGGGTATCCAACTGAATATAAATTATTGCAGAAAGGAAATTTAACACCCTCATCCCATTTGCCATTTTGATTAATACTATAAATAATTAAATCTAAACGTTTCACATTATCCGTACTTCCTTTAATTGATTCAGTATTAGTACGAGTAATAAACATCTTTTTCTCATCGGCAGATACCATAATTGGTCCATCGTGATATTTTGTTTTAAAATCGCCGTTAATAGAATTAGGACTTTCAAAATTTAAAGAATCTTTTTTTGTTGCTGAGTAAGAATCAATAAAATTGGTATTATCCCATGCAGAGACTTTGTTTTCTGACATCGAATTTTTTCTATTTGAAGAAAAAATGAGTTTGTTTAGTTTAATATCAAGGTAAGGAGAAAACTCAGAACTCATTGTGTTAACTGAGTTTACATTACTTATTGTATAAAGGCTTGAGTCTTTTTTTATCTCATTAATATAATTTCGATTTTTTTTATATGAGTTCGATAAATTAGAATTTGGCTTTTTAGAATCAATGGTTGCTAAAAATGCTATTGCCTCGTCGTATTTAGCATTGTATTTAAGCGTTTGAAATAATCCAAATGCATCATCACAATTAAATTGTGAGGGGTATTGATTTAACACTTTTTTATAATACTTTTCTGCATTTTCATAGTCCATTATATTATAAGCACAACAAGCTGCTTTTCTTATATATTCATACGTTGCTTTTTTTGAAGATGCTAATTCTTTATAAAATGGGTAAGCATCTGTATAAGCCATATTTGCATATAGTTTATCAGCTGTTTTTTGTTTAAGTGATTGTGCATGAGTTACAGTTGTAAATAGCACTAGTATTAATAAATTTAATATTTGTTTCATAAAATAAAGAGTTGCTAGTAGTTTTTATTTTTTTGTAATGTATTTATTAGATTAATAGCATGAAAGCATTGTCCCTTCGTACCTTATATCTTTTAAGTCTTTTCCGTCTTTTAATCTGTCCCTTAAAAATAACGAGGCGACATATAACCTTTACTTTTACTTTTAAATTTATAAGACAACATAATTTCATGAGAACCCACACTATACTTCTGTATAGCATTTAAACCATAATCATAAGCATACCCTACATTTAAGTGCTCGGTTAAATAGTACATCGCATTTAAACCTATTGCAGAATTGTATCTATACATTGCACCTATCCACACTTTATTCAAAATCAAAAATGATAAATTTCCATCTATAGATAATGGCGCATTGTTTACATATTTTACAATAAACGACGGTCGCATATCCACCATACTATTTAATTTTAATACCGTTCCTCCAAAAAAGTAAAAATGATTTTCTTGCAAGGCTTTTTGTCCACTTTGTAAATTGACTTCGTTTTTAATTATTTTAGGAGACGATAACCCTATATAAAATCGATCGCCATAGTAATACATACCTGCACCAATATTGGGTAATGCCTTCGAGTAGTTATAATTATCCATAAACACACCATCGGTATTATCTTGCACTTTAGCATTGCTAAAGTTAGTTTGATAAATGTCAACCGTAGGTTTAATACCAAAAGCTAAGCGGTGGTTTTTTTTATTTAACCTCACATTATAACTTACATCGAGTGCTAAAGATTTATTAGAATGCGCACCAATTTTATCATTTACGAAGGTAAAGCCAATACCAAAATTATCTTTTTTTAAAGGTGTATGGAGTGTGAGCACTTGTGTTTTGGGTGCACCTTTAAAATTTGTCCACTGGTCGCGCACAGTTGCATTAATCATTAATGATTTTTGGCTGCCAGCGTAAGCAGGGTTCATCACCAATGGGTTAAAAAAATAAGTACTTAATTGTTCTTCTTGTTGTGCTAATACTTGTGTTGTAGCATTTAAGCATACAAGCAAGGTTATAAATTTCGTATAATTCATCTTCATTTTTTTATAAATTAATATTGTAATTCGATGTATCCGTTATACGGCTTACTTACTTCATCTCCAAAATCGAGCACAATAAAGTAAGTTCCCGATGGCAAAAGCCCATTACCAAAAGCATCGCTTACATTAGCTTTGCCACTCCAGTCATTACTGTAAGCCTTTTTTTGATACACCAAACTCCCCCATCTATTAAAAATGCTCAGTATATTATTTGGGAATGCTTCTATTTTAGTTATCACTAAAAAATCATTTTTACCGTCTCCGTTAGGTGAAATAACTTCTGGAATTAGTAAATCAACGCATTGCGAATTACTTATACTTAAGGTATCAACGGTAAATACAAATTGTTTTTTACAATTATTTTGATCGGTAACGGTTGCAGTATAAACTCCTGAAGGAAAATTTGAATTACTCAATCCACTAAATCCATTGCTCCAATTAACCTGATAGGCTGGCGTTCCTCCTATTAGCGATAAATTAATAGAGCCAGTCGCATTTTGTTGGCATGACGCTCCTATTAAAGTCCCTGACGTTAGTGCAATGCCAATTGGCTCACTAATAGTAAATGTTTGCGCTAATGTGCAACTATTTGCGCTTAATATTATTACCGAATAATTACCACTTGCAAGACCACTAATTGTAGGTGTTGAGGCACTATTACTCCATGTAAAAGAATACGTAGCCATGCCGCCCAAAATAGATAACCCGATATTTCCATCGTTGTATCCATTACAAGTAATGTTGTTAATACTTGCTGGTTGAATAGGAATAATACCCGAAGTAATTTGTATGGTAGGGTTATTAGTTGCATTGCTTAAACAACCTAGCGCATTTACACCAACTAATGTGTAAGTTGTTGTAACAGTTGGCGCAACTGTAAAGCTTGTTCCTACCGCATTAATTGGCAACAAGGTATAAGTGCTGGCGCCATTTGGTGTAATGGTAGCGCTTGTTCCTGCGCAAGGCGTAGTATTATTTGCTGATAAAATAGTTACTGTAGGGGTAGTACTTACTGTAATAGTTACCGTTGGATTACTTGTTAGTGATGAGGTACAGCCTGCAGCACTTATACCACTAATGGTATATATGGTTGTTGAAATTGGTGTAATCGTAAAACTCGTACCAGTTGTATTATTCGGTAATAGGGTATAACTAACGGCTCCACTGGGAGTAATAATAGCAGATGCTCCTGAGCAAATGGTATTATTAACCACCGAAGCAATCCCAACAGTTGGTAAAGTATCAACAGTGATGCTGAGTGTTGGATTTGTTATGGCAGTGCTTACACAGGCCAGGGTACTTGAACCACTAATGGTGTATATTGTTGTGCTCGTGGGCGATACTGTAAAACTTGTACCCGAAGTATTATTAGGCTGTAAGGTATAACTACTGGCGCCGCTTGGCGTGATAATAGAGCTATTGCCACTACAGATGGTATTACTGCTCACAGTGGCTATACCTACAGTAGGTGTAGTGTTTACTGTTATTGTTAGTGTTGGATTTGTTACGGCAGTGCTTACACAGGCCAGGGTACTTGAACCACTGATGGTGTATATTGTTGCAGCCGTGGGCGATACTGTAAAACTTGTGCCCGAAGTATTATTAGGCAATAAGGTATAACTACTGGCACCGCTTGGCGTGATAATAGAGCTATTGCCACTACAGATGGTATTACTACTCACACTGGCTATACCAACCGTAGGGGTGGAATTTACAATAATGGTAGTGGTTAAATTGCTTGCCGCAGTGCTTAAACAGCCGAGCGCACTTGCTCCCGAAATTGTATATACAGTTGTACTTGTAGGACTAATTGTAAAACTACTGCCAGTGGCGCTACTTGGAGTTATGGTATAGTTACTACCCGAACCACCAGTTGGAGTAAGGGTTACGCTTTGTCCACTACAAATGGTATTACTACTAATACTACCAATAGCAATAGTTGGTGTGGCATTTACCGTAATGGTAGTATTTGCAGCACTACTTGGTGCGCTAGTGCAAGTGGCTGTTCCGCTACCTATGCTAC
>JAYVDU010000328.1:0-13048 GCA_043749245.1 Bacteroidota bacterium
AGCGAAGAAAAAATGGATATGGCTTTTCGCCTTGACTTTTGTATCTTTTGGTCAAGCAAAAGATAATAAAAAAATAAATTCCACTGTTTTTGTCGAAGAGCAAATTATTTCTTCCCGAAATAACCCAAATTGGTAGTAATACCAAAGGTATGCGAGTTACCGGCTAAACTATATTTAGAGTAACCGTAATTCAAGTGGAACTTATATACTTTAAACCCAAACCCAAGCGATAAACCGTTAGCTACTTTTTTATCTGTTAAAGACATCTCGGTGCTTTTACGATAGTTATAAGCTACACGCAACATGAAATTTTTAGTAATAATAATTTCTGTTCCAATAGTAAAATGCCTGCCTAACTTACCAAACCATGCCGATGTTTTAGATTGTGTTTTTACAGTAGGTTTGTTTGTAAATGGGTCGATTGAATTCTCCTGGTTCAACGCACTTGTATACGTTAAATCCCACTTAAATAATTGATCATATAGTACGATGATACGAAAAGGTGCTTTGTTAATTTTTTTACTGAATCCAATCTGGATATCAGATGGTAGAGGGTCTTTACCGCTACTAGGTGAGTAAGACTTCCACTGCCTGCCATAATTTTTAGCCAACAAAGATACGGTGAAATTCTTTTTATTATGATAAGTTAATCCCACATCTACTGCATTTCCAAAAGAAGAATAAACATCATAGTGAGAATAAATCGTTTTTAAGGCGATGCCTAATGATAGCGTTGAATCTTTATTTAAGGTTTTAGCAAAACTTAAATTCAAACAATAATCCGATGCCTTAAACGTGCCTGTTTGCAAATCATACTCGTCTCTACCGTCAAATTTTCCGTAACTGAAAAACTGCAAGCCGGCTCCAAATGTTCCATATTTTTTAAGCTTAGACGCAAATGCAAAGTTACCATAGTTTAAATCAGAAATATAATTAACATAATTAAACGTTAATTGCTTAACACAACCTGGATTTAACAATGCGGGATTGCTATGTGCTAAATTGACATCATTATCCCAAATGGCCATTGTAGCGCCACCCAAAGCATTGGAGCGCGCAGGAATAGGCAATTCTAAAATAGGAAAAGCTTTTGTGCCTGATATCTGACCAAACAAACTACTTGCTGATAAAATACATAAATATGATATTACTTTTTTCAATGTCTTTATAACGATCAACTGTCCCGTTTTATTGTGCTCTAATCTTTAGATTTAAATACATTTGTTTCAACCCAACCTTTACCCCACTCTTCTTTTTCCTCATCAGTCCAAATTTCGGGATAAAAAATACGCTTTTGAAAACGTGGTGGTAAATATTTTTGCCAGTTAGTTCCTCCAGTAGCAGCAATATCCTCTGTATTTTGTTGTAAATACCTTACAGCGCTCTTGTAATGCATCAATGGCCAATTGATATTAACATTGATATCCAATACTTTTAAGGCATTGATCAGTTTTTGATTTTGTTTATCTTTTTCGGGTAAAGACTTGAACTTAGCCCACATATTTTTTGTTTGATACTCGTTTGCTAAAGCAATAAATTCTTTAGCATATTTTTTCTCAAACTGATTTAACGTTAATGTTTTTTTACCTGAAGAAAGCTCTGTAGCGCCTTTATTCCAGTAAATATGTTGAAACATATCTTCTATGCTAGCATTTTTTCCTTCAAAAGTTGGACGAACATCTTTATCTACTAAATTTAAAAAATCAGTTGCACAAATTTCTATTTTACGATATTGAGCGCTCTGAAAACCACTAGCAGGAAGCAACGCCATACGGTAACGTAAAAACTGTTCCTTCTCCATACCATCAACCATAATCTCAAACGACTTGGTTAACGATTCAAAATAACGATTGATGCGCGTAATTCGTTCTGCAAAAAAATCACCACTTAACGAATCTTTCCACCCCAAATTGTGCCCGTTTGGTTGAATGTTTGGCCCATTATTTCCTATTTGATTCATTTCATGTAAGCTCAACTTAAAATACAATTCTGTAATTTGATGATACATGATAAAAATCTCTTCATCCGGAAAATCAGTTTTAGGATTTTGCAGCGTTAATAAGGTATCTAATTGTACATAATCCCAATACGTTAGATAATTAGATAATAAAAGTCCATCTAAATATCCTTCGAGACTCTGTCCCATTTGGCTATATTTTTCTTCGAGTTGTTTTACTCTTTCTACAATTTCAGGTTTCAGTTCCATTATATAATAATAAGAGCTCTAATGTAAAAAAAAGTAACCACAGATTCATCTATTTAAAGTAAAAAGATGAGTCTGTGGTTTAAAAAAATTGAAATATTAAAATCTTTACTTAACTTCTGAAGTGGCGTTAGCTAAATTTTTTACGCTAATAATATCGAGCTTAATTGAACCTATTAATAATTTAGCTTGAGCGCGAAGCGGAACGTGGTTTTTGTCGTCTGAAATCCATACGTTCAAATCATCTTCGTGTTTAAATATTCTTCCTTTTTGAACAATTGGTCTGAATTTTAAACATTTGAATTTACCGATTTCCGTTTTTATTTCGTCTTTACCAACGTAACGAATTTTCATTGGCCAAATTTCTTTATCTACAATACTATTAATTTGAAAAACATCTCCTTCTTTCGCATTAGACAAATCTAAATTACGGGCTGAATAAAATGCGGAAATCATATCTTGTGTACCCGCCGGAATATCTACTTTTTCGCCAGCACCAACGTCTACTTTATTAGTATAATGGTTAAATGTATAATCTTGATTAATAACCACACCGCCTTCATACACTCGCCTCACAAACATCCAAGGCAATAAAGCATCTTTATCTATAAACGTTTCGTAACGATCACGTACTTTAAAAAACCAATCGAAGGTACCTTTTGAATAACCATTACCAACAATATGATACACCTGACGTCCCGAAACATCCATTACGTCTGGTTTTACCTCCAATGTGGCAATACCGGCGTCAATAATTCCATAGTGTAATTTATAGGATAAAATTTCTCCGGCTTTAAATGCATCATTTTGTTTGAATGGCAAATCTTTTACCGTAATATTATCTGGTTGTTGAAGAATTTGTTCTAACTTATCTTGAGTAGAAATGTAGTGGCCAGCAGAACATAAAGCCAAAGTTACAATAACAGCTGTTGTTATAAGCGCAATATGTTTAGTCGTTTTCATGTTGGATTTAATTTGTTTTGCTTTATAAATTCAAAACCTGTGCCAATATAAAGATATAAAAAAACAGATTGTTAAAATATGCAAATTCTTAATAAATTAAAATGCTTAAACCTATATTTAACATATGAAATACCCATGTTTGCCTCAAGCGCAAACACAAATAACTGAACTGGGTATACCATGTGACAATTAAAAAACAAATAAATTAGACATATGAAATTAGTGTTTTTTATAGTGAGTAGCCTATTCTTTATCAGCTGCATAGATCAATTAAATAAGCCATCACCCGAGGTTAATTTAGTTGAAATTGGCAAGAAATTTTATATTAATTTACCAGAAAATCATACAACAGGTTATGTGTGGCAATTGTCAAATTCTTATGATGACAATAAACTGACTTACCTAAGTGCTGTATTTCATGGTAATGAAAAAGGAATTAATTTTAATTTTGAAGGGCTAGAAAAAGGAAGAACAAGACTTGATTTTACATTAATAAAATACCGTGATACAAGTGACGTGAAATCTTTTATTGTAGAAGTAAAATAACTATTAATTTTTCTTAATCTTACCAAGGTATCTTCTAAAGAGTTCTGATAAATTTTGAAATTCTTCTCGGTAAAAAATGCCGACTCCTTGCGTGAAAGGTCCACCACTATTTAAAATTTGTGTGTTATCATTACTGCGATTAAAGCCCTTTACACGGTATCTGCCAGACTGGGATAGTTTATATTCAATGGTTACATCTCCAATTAAATTACTGCTATTACTGCTTTTGTTTGCATTATTGTTTACCCCAAAATTACCATCAAGTGTTAATCGGTTATTAAATAATTGTTTATTAAGCGTAAGATCCAATTGATCATTGCTAAGCCCTGAACCCGGTCTGTAATTTACTCCCACATCTATATCTTTGGTTACACCATTTAGCCAATTGCTTAATTTATTACTCAGCATTTCAGAGCCTGTTGCAGCCGCTGCACCAGAAGCACTAATGCCGCCACCGCCACTAACAGATATTGGTGTAATAAAACTTCTTAATAATAATAACGAAAAAACCTGACGATTTAATTCATTAGGATCTGATAAAATACTTTTGATAATAGATCGGGAATTCTCATCAATGGTTGGCAAATCAATGCCAAACGTAATATCCGGTTGTGTTAATTTATTTCGCATGTATAATTTACATTCCACCGGATAACGTTTACCAGAAGAATCGGCTGGATAGATAGGCCTAACAGAGGCGCGTTGCCTGTAAACAGCTTCTATATCGATAACCGCTTTGTATACGTTTCCATTCCATTTAATATTACTTCCTCTTTGAATATCAAATTTTTTGGTAATGAAATTTTCAAGTGTAAATAAATAATCACCCGACGTCAGATTGTAATCACCAAACATATCAAATTTCCCTTTGGAATTTATTTTCATATTCAAATTTCCTTCTCCTCTTGCTTTAATGACATCTCCTGATTTTTCATCAAAAATAAGTTGCACTTCTGCATCTGGCGTAGCTTCTAAATTAAAATCCAACGAAAAATTAGAAGGCGTTACATTCGCTATTTTCTTAATGGTATCTTTTGTAACAAAATGAATGAAATCATTCTTACCCATTTCAGCTGGTCCATCTAAAGGAATATACATGTGAGTGCCAGCATTCGTTTTCATATTAATTTCCATTTTAATATCATCCAAAAACCCATATAAACCAGCGTTTCCTGAGGCATAAGCCGTTCCGTAATAAGTAGAGTTATTAGCAGAAGTTGTATTTAACAACAATAATTTATTGGTATTAATATCAAAATCGATACGCATATTTTTAAAATTATCATGAAAAATATTCCCCGATAAAACACCACTATTACCTACCTTATCTCTCACTTCGATATTATCAAAGTTTATTTGCATAGACTTTATTTCTACGTTTCCACTAAGGCTGTATTGAACATTCAAAAAATCAACTAAAATTACACTAGATAATAATTTGAATTTCCCATTAATCTCAGGTCTATCTATGGTACCAGTGATTGTCCCTTTGCCATTTAAGTAACCTCTCTTAATCGTCATGATGCTTTTTAAAAATGGTTGAAGAAGAGAAATATCAAGTGGTTCTGCCCTGAAGGTGATGTCAAGGTTTTCAGTTGTTTTTTTAGGATAATAAAAACCATCAAATTGGAAATTTTTTAATTGATTTCCATCCATATCGCTACCAAATGCAGAGTAGCCATTGATACTCATCGCTTCTTTTTCAGGATTATATTCACTGGTAATTTCTCCATTACCAATTAATCGATTGTTGAATATGAATTGATTAAAATTAATATCGCTATTGATAATCGTTTGTCCAAATGCCGCATTTACATTGACATTGCCTGTAACCGTGCCACCTAAGTTAATTTGGGAATGAACTAATAACCCATTAAATTGATTGAGTTTAAAGTTTTGTATAAATACATTTATTTTATCTTGATGTTTACTAGATAAGATTCCATCAAACGTGATTAACTGATTTTGATTGTATAGTGTAATAGGATTAACCGTTACGGAAAAAGCGGTATCAATAGAAATAATATTTTCTTTCACTAACTGCCATGTACTATCGGCGATGGTAAATTTTGATTTTTCTATAGAGATATCAACTTTGTTATTGCCAAAATAAGCGTTACCTGTAATGTTTCCAGCATTATTAGGCGACATAAAATTATTCCAACCAATATCAAATTTAGACGTTCTGTCATTTGAATTAATATTGACTGATGGGTTTTGAAAAGCAAAACTATCAGTAATATTAATTTTTTTAGAGTTATATAAAACATTTATACCGTGAGGTAAAGAATTAATAATTAAATTATTTTGTTTGAATTTAACGCCACTGTAATTAACCAAATCACTCGTTGTGTTAAGATATAAATAATTAATGCCAGCGTCAAATGAACCTTCAATTGTAGTGTTTGGACTAATCATCACACTTTTTAAAAACAATTCTTTTACAATTGTAAAGTTTTTTACCTTAACAGTTATGTCTGCTCTATCGTTATAAATATGTTTGGTGGTTGTTTTAAAAAATGTAGGGAAGTAGGCGTTAAAGTATTGTTTGAAGGCATTTGGCAAAGTGCTCAATTTATATTTCCCTTCTAATTGTAAATTGGCAATATTAGAATTAAGCTTGATGTTTTTAATAGCTGTAGCCTGATCTAACTCCAAATTAAAACTACTGAGCGTATATTTTTTTTCAGAATTAGTATATATGGTATTATCAAAATTAATAAGACCAGACATATTATCAATATCATCCCCACTCAGATTTATCAGTATTTGCGATGATACTTTGCCATTTAACTGTGGAGTAGATAAATGAGTTTTTTCTAAATCAAAATTATTGATGGTAGAAATAAAATCCATTTTGGGAACTTTTTTATTAAAATCAATTGTTCCATCAAAATCAAAATCAGCGTTAGGATCTTTACTAATCAAATCACCTTTAAAAATTTTGTCTTTAAATAATCCATCCACTTTTATATTTTCATATTTATAATTGTTATATGTAACCGATTGTATACTACCATCCAGCCTGGTATTCATACTTTTTGGTTCAAAACCTTTTCCTTTAATTTTAGCAGAAAGAGAAATAGGACCAACTACACCAGCGCTTGGGAATAATTTTGAAACATTAAAATTATTTGATTTAAGCGTTCCTGAATATTCTACGAGTTTTGTATCCGTCACATTTTTCAATGCCAAATCCGTTTTAATATTCCCAATAGCTGTTTTAATAGTGCCGTAGATTACAAAATTATCTAACAACCCATCAAACTTTCCTTTGTAATCGATCACTCCTAATTTACTAAATTCACGAGGAAGTTTTAAATAAGTTGGTTTATGAAAAGGAGGTAATGGAAACGATTCTAAATCGGCTTTAGAGGTAGTTAATTTCTCAGCATCAAAATGAATAAACGTTTTTTTAAAATCGGGTAAGCCTGTCATGCTGATATCACCTTTAAACTGGGTATGTTTCCCATAGGCGACATTCATTTTAGTTCCACTCAAATCGTTCACAAAACCACGAAACTTTCCATTAATCAAAAATATTTCGTTAAAGCCATTAATATCTTCAGCAAAATAAGTAACGTCTTTCATGCACAACTTTGTGCTGTCTTTCAAATTTCCTTTCATATAAATCTTGGAAATAAAATCGGTGTAATCAATCCAATGATCGTATTTGAATTGGAGGCTACCTTTCACTAAACTACAATCTGTTTGTAAATACAAACTATCACAATTGAGCTCTGTAGAAGAGACGCGTGCCTTTGATGTTAAATTTTTAAGTACGAAGCCACATTGTTCCTTTGCACTCAAATGTGTTATTTGTGCAAAAATAGTATCACCTCTAAAATCTATATCGGATAGTTTTCCATAAACATTTGACACATGAATATTATTATAATTCATATTATGAATAACGCTGGTAGTGTCCCTTAACAAATGATAGGTGAAATCTACATTATTCAATTTCAAGGCCCCATACTTAATAATCCAAGGATTGGTGGTATCTTTTTTAGTGGTATCTGATGATGAAAAATAATCGACTAAGAATTGGAAATTAAAATCTTCTTCATGTTTATATTTCAGTAACTTCACTTTTACATCGGTTAATTCGGCCTCGTCTAACTTTAAATGGTGCAATTTATAATTAAAACCGCTCACGTCAAGCCGAATGCTTTTGCCTGATAAAAGGGTATCTCCGTGCTTATCTTCCACAAAGATTCCTTCCAGCGTTACATTTTTGATGAAAGAAATTTTAAGTATATCAATTTCTACTCTGGTACCAAGTTCTTTACTAAGATAACTAGTTGCTCTTTGTGCAGCCCAGGTTTGAAACGCTTCTGTTTGTGCAACAAAAAATAGCGTCATTAAAAGTACAAGCACCAATAATACCGAAAACAATACTGTTTTCAATAATATTCTTGTAATTTTACCGAGCATCTTCATTGAGCATAAAAATAATGATTAATACTGAGGATATATATATATTAGGCATCGAATCGAGCTGCGATGATACCTCATGTGCCATTATTAAAAATGGCTTATTATTATCAAATGTCACAGCCAATCAAAGCATTCATGAGCAGTATGGTGGCGTAATTCCTGAATTAGCGAGTAGAGATCATCAAAAAAACATAGTACCCGTTGTGGATGCGGCTATCAAAAAAGCAAATGCCAATTTATCACAAATAAGCGCTATTGCTGTAACGCGTGGCCCTGGTTTAAGTGGTAGTTTATTAGTGGGACTATCTTTGGCCAAATCATTATCGCTGGCATTAAACGTTCCTTTAATAGAAGTAAACCACATGCAGGGACATATACTTGCTCATTTTATCGAAGAAGTTTCAGGTTCAGAATTTCAAGTTTCGAGTTCGAACAATCTAACTCAAACTTCAAACAACGTTAAACCAGAAATATCAAACCTTAAACCAACCTTTCCCTTTTTATGCCTGACGGTGAGTGGTGGGCATACACAGATCGTAAAAATAACTTCGCATTTACAATTTGAATTATTAGCAGAAACCGAAGATGATGCCGTGGGTGAAGCTTTTGATAAGGCAGCCAAAATTTTAGGACTACCCTACCCTGGAGGTCCATTGATAGATAAATACGCAAAGCTCGGAGATGCCATTAAATACAAGTTTCCTATGCCACAGCTAAAAAATAATAACTATAGCTTTAGTGGAATTAAGACTTCTTTTTTATACTTTATTCAAGAACATATAAAAGAAAATCCACATTTTATTACAGAGAACCTTCATGATATTTGCGCATCCTACCAAGCTCATTTAATAAAGTACTTACTCAAAAATTTACTGGCTGTAAGCAAAGAAACCGACATTAAACAAATTGCTATTGCGGGTGGTGTATCTGCCAATTCAGGATTAAGAACTGAATTAGATTTATTAGGGAAAAAACACCAATGGCAAACTTACATTCCAAAATTTGAATATTGTACTGATAATGCTGCTATGATTGCTATTACAGGTTATTATAAGTTTTTACAAAAAGAATTTTGTGGCTTAGATGTTACTCCTTTGGCGAGATATGAAATATAATTATGAGTGATGGGTTACGAGCTTTCTGTATAAAACTCTATGTATAAAAATAATTTAATGCTTCCAAGAAAATGCTGTGTCGGATAAGAAAACCCTAAGTTCGAGGCTTGCGAAGGCTTAAACAATGGGAGTTTGCTTTTCGCAAATGACCATTTTTAAGATGAGTGTAACGAAGAAATTAGGGTTTTCTTGTCGGCACTATTTGGTGTTAAACTCATTCATGCACCTTGATAACCCTATAAACGAAAAGGCTTTCACGGCATCAGCCGCTATTTTTATGCGGTCGTTCAACGTCTTTTTTTCTTCGTCACTCCATTTACCAAGCACATAATTTACTTGATTACCCTTATTAAATTCGTTACTGATACCAAAACGTAACCTTGCGTAATTAGTTGTATTTAATGTTTCTTGAATATTCTTTAATCCATTATGCCCGCCGTCACTTCCTTTTGGCCCTAATCTTATTTTACCAAATGGCAATGCTAATTCATCCACTAAGACCAAGCAATTATCTAACGTTATTTTTTCGGTTTGTAACCAATAATTAAGCGCTTTTCCACTAAGGTTCATATAGGTAGTTGGCTTAATTAAAATTAGTTGTTTGCCTTTATATTTTAGTTCAGCTATATCCGCTAATCTATCTGATTTAAATTTTAAATCATGTTCTTTAGCAAGGTAATCTAATACATCAAACCCTATATTATGGCGTGTATGAGCATACTCATCGCCAATATTTCCTAATCCAACTATTAAAAATTTACTCATGGCATAAAGGTATTATTTTTATAAAAAACTGGTTAATAAAGAGCATAAAATAAATAGATATTTTATTTTGAGATATAAAATTAATGCTTATACTTGTATCATCATTTAGATAATTACAAAATCTTGTAATATCAAAAAATCACAAAACACATTAAAAAACAAAACACATTTTTTTAATTATTATCCCCCTTATTAAACATAACTATGTTTGAATTTCAAGATTTAAGTAGCAGAGCCTTACCTCAGCTGAAAGACATTTGTAAGCAATTTGGCATAGATTCTAAAGGATTAACAAAGCCTGATCTGGTTTTAAAAATTGTCGATGCTCAAATGGCAAATACTGAATTAGCAGCACAATTAGCGAATCAATTCCCTAAAAAAGAAAGTGCAAAAGCAGAAGCGACTGTAACAGAAAGTGTAGAAGAAAAAAAACCTAAAAAACCTCGTATTACCAAGCCAGCAGCTGGTTCTGCGTTGCCAAAAGATACTAGGCCTTTGTTTGCAGAAACAGAGCCTACACTATTACAAGAAGAACCTAAATTGAAAACGGAGACAACTAAAGTTGAAGAAGTAAAGGAAGTTGTTGAAGAAGCAAAGGTAGTTAGAGAACCTCGTGTTCAAGCACCAATTACTAATGAATTAAAAGAAGAGCCTGTTCGTAAAGTGCCTGTTCATAATCATCCGCCAAGAACTCCACAAAATCAACCAAAGAATCAAAATCAACCAAAGCCTAATCATACTCAACCGCAACAACAGAGAGAAGCTCGTCAGGAAGATAGTGAAATTAAGCAGGTTATTAATAATGACTTTGCTATAAATATTGAAGCTGAAGAAAAGCCCCAAACGCCAGATGGCATGGAAATGCACGATGCTAAAGAGAATGAACAAAAGCATCATCACAACCAACAATCTAAACCAGAGCGTGTATATTATAATTTTGATGGCATTGCTATTGGAGAAGGGGTTTTAGAAATGATGCCTGATGGTTATGGTTTTTTACGCAGTTCGGATTATAACTATTTAAGTTCGCCTGATGATATTTATGTATCTCAAGCACAAATAAAATTATTCGGATTAAAAACAGGAGATGTTGTACGTGGTGGAATTCGTCCTCCTAAAGATGGCGAAAAGTTCTTCCCACTTGTAAAGGTTGATGAAATCAATGGAAGAGAACCTTCTTATATTAGAGATAGAGTTCCTTTTGATTACTTAACACCATTATTCCCTTCAGAAAAATTAAAATTAACCGGACATCCCTTACAAAATAACAGTACGCGTATCATCGATATGTTTGCGCCCATTGGTAAAGGACAGCGTGGATTAATTGTAGCGCAACCAAAAACTGGTAAAACCGTTTTATTAAAAGATATCGCTAATGCTATTGCTTACAATCATCCGGAAGTATATTTAATTATTTTATTAATTGATGAACGCCCGGAAGAGGTAACAGATATGGCTCGCAGCGTGAAGGCAGAAGTTGTAGCATCAACTTTTGATGAACCGGCAGAGAAGCATGTGAAAATTGCAAACATCGTTTTAGAAAAAGCAAAACGTATGGTAGAATGCGGACATGATGTTGTTATTTTATTAGATAGTATTACCCGTATGGCACGTGCTTATAATACCGTTGCGCCATCAAGTGGAAAAGTATTATCAGGTGGTGTAGAAGCAAATGCATTACAAAAACCAAAACGTTTTTTTGGAGCTGCTCGCAAAATTGAAAACGGAGGCTCGTTAACCATTATTGCCACTGCACTTACAGAGACAGGCTCTAAAATGGATGAAGTTATTTTTGAAGAGTTTAAAGGAACAGGTAATATGGAATTACAATTAGATAGAAAAATTGCTAACCGCCGTGTATTCCCTGCTGTTGATTTATCATCATCTTCAACTCGTAGAGATGATTTATTATTAGATAAAGATACCTTGCAACGCCTTTGGGTTTTACGAAAACATTTATCGGATATGAATCCCGTAGAAGCTATGGAGTTTTTATTAAACCAAATGAGCAAAACAAGAACTAACGAAGAGTTTTTAATTAGTATGAATCGCTAATAAGAGTTATATCTCTTATTACTCGTAAGATTTCATTTACATTATTAACCTGACGCGTTATAATAATCAATACACATTATGAATTTCAAATCATTTTTAATACCTATTATTTATTCCAGTTTAGTTATTGTATCTGTTTGTATAGCCTTTTATGGAGGGATATTGCCCCAACTTAATAAAATTACAATTATTTGTTGGCTTTTATTACTGCCATTTTGCTTGCTTCACATGAAGTATGTAAAAGCAGTTAATTACAATAATATAATTGGTGGCAGGGATGCTACAAAAGAAGGATTGAGATTTGTAGTGATAAGCACCTTAATTTTATTAGTATTTCAAACCATTTTTTTTATATTAGATTTTAAAGATTATAAAATCCATTACATGAATACAGAAGGATTTGAATTAGCTAAATTACAAATTGCCAATGGTAAGCTCACCATTAAAGAATCAGAAATCCCTGCTCTCATTCAAAAAGAAATTGAAGGGGTTACGTTATTTAAAGAATACACTGCCATTATTTTTAAGAATTTGTTCTTGGGTGTATTCGCTTCTTTTATTGGTGGAGTATTTTTTAAAACTAAAAATAGTCCTGTTATTTAAAACTACTATAAGCAAATTATTTATTTTATTCTTTTTTAATGTAAGTGCAGCTTTTATTAGCGCTGTATTTTCAAGAAAAGGGAAATAACACCAAAATATTCATAAACCCCTATAAGCAGAAGCTTATAGGGGTTTTAATTAAATCATATATTCATTTTTAAACGATTACAATTAACTATATCCGAATCTAAATAGTTAAGAACCGAATAAACTTTTGTGGTGGACTTACCTTTGTATCGTCAATTTGATGAAGCGCTTCAAAAATAAATGACAGGTAAAACTAATAATTATAAAACAACTTAAAAAAAGAAATCATGAACAACACATTAAGAAACCGCGTACAATTAATTGGTAATTT
>JAYVDU010000329.1:0-4152 GCA_043749245.1 Bacteroidota bacterium
AAAAAAAGTCAAGCCAAAACGCCAAATCCATTTTTCGTCGCACAAAATGCCTTCGCTTAGCCTCCCGAAAAACTAGGATTTCACACCGTTTTGGCAAAAACCACCGCACACTTACCAATGTAAATATTAGTTTGCTAAAAATAGATGCAAAGGTTTTGTGGAATTACTTTTAAATACCACGCGCTTAAAATTAATATAACCTTTGTAGATTATTGATTTTACTAAATTTTTAATAAAATGAGCGAACCCTATTTATATATTATGATTGATATAAGACATTAATTTTGCGGATTGTTTGGTTGGTTACTCAAAAAGACTATTTTTGAGTAACACTATGACAGATAAAATTAAGCTGGCAAACTACACGGCCAAATTTCCTTTTATTTTATTTTATCAAGGCGACTATAAAGATTCGCCTACACTCAATATTATCAATATCGTTGAAAAACATTTTGAGCCGTTAATTAAAAAAAACAACCTAAAAACATTAATTTATTTATTGGTTGAATCTCTTCAAAACATTGAGCGTTATAGCGCTCACATCAAATCTTCAGAAGATTTTTCGTTTGTGTATAGTGATGGGAATTTTTTTTACATCATTACTCAAAACATGATTCATAATTCTAAAGTTGAGGAATTAACATCTCGATTAAATACAAATTCCGTTAAAAATAAAGAAGAATTAGACGAGTCTTATAAAGCCGTATTGTCTTCCGAAACACGCACTGAAAAAGGGGGTGGACTTGGTTTAATTGATATTGCTCGTAAAAGCAGGAACAATTTATTTTATTTGTTTGATAAAAAATCAGAAAACTATTCAACGTATGCGCTAGGATTTTCTGTTCCGATTGATAAAAACAATGTTGACGGCGTTGCTGATATAAACGAAACAGAAACAATCTTAGGCCTTTTAAAAAGAGTTGTTGGTAGCAATAAAAGTACGTTGTTTTATGGTGGAGACTTTTCTAACGAATTTATTAAAGCACTGATTGACATACTGAAAACAACCAAAATAAATGAAACAAATAACACTACTAAAAAAACACATCGTCTCTTAATCGAATTAATTCAAAACATAAAAAGACACGCCTTTGGCATTAATAACACTAATACCAAACAACTAATTCTTGAGTGGAAAGAACATTGTTTAGAGATAAGTACCTATAGTTTGATGAGAGAAGAAGACACTATAGAAATATGCCATAAAATTGAAGAACTTAATGCTACTGCGGATCAAGACATAAAACATATCAGGAAAAAACTATCGGGAAATCATACTCTATCTGAGCAAATAAATCTTGTTGATATTGCACGTCTTATATTTCCTGAAAAAATACAGTGTCTCGTCTTAAAAAAAGATGCTTTTTTTTCGGAGGTAATTCTAACCATTCGTGTTAATTATACGGCATAGTTCTTTTAAACGATCTATAACACTTCCGTTAAAATAGTGTAAGAGCCTGTTTAAAATTATCTAATACTTTGTTTATCTTTAGTCACTCAAACAACAACCTGTATGTCGCACCTCACACAATTATTTACCACTATTGGCGGGCAATTTATAACACCCGAAGCCGAATTAATAGAAAAATTAAAACACATCAAAGCGTTTGTATTTGATTGGGATGGCGTGTTTACAGATGCTGGTAAAGATAGTAATATGCAAAGTCGCTTTAACGAAGCGGATAGCATGGGTACTAACCTATTACGTTTTTCCTATTATTTACAAAACAAAAAGCCACCTATTACAGCTATTATTTCGGGAGAGAAAAATGCAGCGGCCTTTGCTTTTATTGATAGAGAGCGCTTTCATTCATCCTACTCCAAATTTGCCAATAAATTAGAAGCGGCTAATCATTTATGCAAAATGCATAGCATCGAAAAAAGCGAAATTTGTTATATGTTTGACGACGTGCTAGATTTGAGTTTAGCAGAACTTTGCGGCATCCGCATCTTTATTCCACGAAAAACAAATCCTTTATTTAACGACTTTGTGTTGAAACATAAATTAGCGGATTACGCTACTGGCAGTACCTGCGGACAATACGCTGTGCGCGAAGCAAGTGAATTATTAATGGGACTTGCCGGTAATTTTGACAAAACCATTACCGAACGCATGACTTACTCGGATGAATATGCCGCTTACCTAAGCTTACGAAAAGCCACAACACCACAGTATTATACCACACAAGATGGCGAAGTGGTGGAGGTTACTGAGAATTAGATACACCACACTGAAATTCGATCAGGGCTTCTCTCTCTCTCAACACACTTAAAGTAATACCAGTATTCGCACTAAAACATCCAACTAAACGCATTGTTTTTCTTCTCACGTTTGGGCGAAATCAAAAAATAGTTTAAAGGAAAGGATTTAGTATATGCTTGAAAAAGCATGTGTACGGGGGCTGTGCAACGATCTTCATCATCATTCTGCTAAAAATAATTTCGTTTCAGTTGTATATTTAAGAAAGAACATGAGTATAAGACTAAAGATTTAAATAATGATAGGCAAAAATCTAATACATAGTATTAACTTTGTAAAACATGCGCATCAAATCAATTTATATATTCTTCTGTGCTATTATCTTAAACGCTTGTACACCTAGTGAAGAGAATGTAAATATTCCTTCAGATGTCCTATCAGAAGAGCAGTTTATTAAAGTACTTACAGATTGTTATTTAGCTGAAGGCGCGGCGGGAATTAATGTTAAAAATGTAACCGGACAAAAATTTGATTCGGCTTATATATTTAATCCTTTAAAAGACAATCAGATTTCTAAACCATTGTTTGATTCATCTATTTCATTTTACACCAAACATCCTAAATTACTAAAATCAATTTACGATAAAATATTAGATAGATTGAGCCAAATACAGGCCAATGGAAACATCAATGCTTTAGATTCTGTGAAAGTAAATAAATAGCAGATTAAATTATATGCAAGATATATTAAATCATATCAAAGAATTAGCAAGTAAGCATGCCGAAGAAGTTATTGCTATACGTAGACACATTCATCAGTTTCCTGAATTATCTTTTGAGGAAATTAATACCTCTGCCTATGTTTGTTCTATCTTAGATAAGCATCATATCGCCTATACCAAAGGCATTGTTAAAACGGGTATTGTAGCCATTATCGAAGGAAAAAATCCCTCTAAAAAAACACTATTATTACGTGCCGATTTAGATGCTTTGCCCATTGAAGAAAAAAATGAGGTGAGTTATAAATCTCAACATCCTGGTGTGATGCATGCTTGCGGCCATGATGCGCATACAGCTTCTGTTTTAGGAACAGCAATTATCTTACAACAATTAAAAAACGAATTTGAAGGTACGGTTAAAATCATGTTTCAACCTGGCGAAGAAGTATTGCCTGGAGGTGCTTCATTGATGATTAAAGAAGGCGTGCTTCAAAACCCTAAGGTGGACAAGGCTTTTGGACAACATGTGTTTCCGAGTATGGAAGTTGGTAAGGTTGGTTTTAGAAAAGGCATGTACATGGCAAGTACTGATGAGTTACATATTACCATTTTTGGTAAGGGCGGACACGCAGCGATGGCAGGCGAATACAAGAATCCACTAATTGTGGTTGCGCATATAATAACAGAAATAGAAAAACAATTTCCATTTGTAATTGATGAAGATGGTGTTGCTAGAAACACAGAAAACAATATTCCTACAGTGATAGCCTTTGGTAAATTAGAAGCAATGGGTGCTACAAACGTGATCCCGGAAAGTGCTTATTTGGCGGGTACTTTCCGAACGATGGACGAGAAATGGAGAGTTGCAGTCAAAGAAAAAATTACTCATATTATCGAAACTATTTGCAAAACATATCAAGTAACAGCAACCATTGATATCAAAAATGGTTATCCGTTTTTAATGAATGATGAAGTCGTTACCGAACAAGCGAAGCAAGCTGCCATTTTATATTTAGGAGAAGAAAACGTGAGGGACTTGCCATTACGAATGACCGCAGAAGACTTTGCGTATATCACACAAGAAGTTCCGAGTTGCTTTTATCGCTTAGGCACTGCTAATAAAGCGCAAGGTATTACATCAGGCGTGCATACCGCTACCTTTAATATAGCCGAAAAAGCTTTGGAAATTGCCAGCGGATTAATGGCTTGGTTGGTTGTAAATAATGGGGATTA
>JAYVDU010000330.1:0-4138 GCA_043749245.1 Bacteroidota bacterium
AAAAAGACATGCTTTTCGGGACTTTAAATTATAACTAGTACATGCAATAAAACATAGTGTCGGATAAGAAAAATTCAAGTTCGAGGCTTGCGATACCGCTCCTGCGGTATAAATAATGGGAGTTTGCTGCTTGCAAATGACCATTTTTAAGATGAGCATAACGAAGAAATTGGAGTTTTCTTGCTTACACTAATTAATGCTTAGCTAAATAATCAGCAACGCCAGCATGCGTATCCTTCAACCCATCTTTTCCTTTGCTCCAGTTTGCAGGACAAACCTCACCTTTGGTTTCAAAATACTGTAATGCGTCTACCATACGTAAAGCCTCGTCAACATTACGTCCTAATGGCAAATCGTTAATTAATTGGTGACGAACAATACCGCCTTTGTCAATTAAAAATAAACCACGGAATGCAATCATTGGTCCTGTAGCAATCATATCACCATTATCATTTACATCATAATCACCAAATAACGTGTCAAAATTTAATGAAATAACCTTCGTTGTATCTGCTACAATTGGGTATGTAACACCTTTGATGCCACCTTGTTTTTTGTCTAATTGCAACCAACCCCAATGGCTTTGCTCTGTATCAGTGCTACAACCAACTACGGCGCAACCACGACTTTCAAATTCCGCTAATTTCTCTTGAAACGCGTGTAACTCTGTCGGACAAACAAAGGTGAAATCTTTTGGGTAAAAGAAAAACACCACATGTTTTTTTCCAAGGTATTGACCTAACGAAAAATCTTCAACGATTTCTTCTCCGTTAATTACTGCTGAAGCCTTAAACGAAGGCGCTTTTTTTCCTACTAATGCCATGATATCTTATTTTTTTAATTTGTAAATTTTATGCGAAATTATCATTTACTTTGTTTAAACCGTTTAAAATATCAATTGTTTAATCATAAATTAATAACAAAAACCAAAAAACATGGCTACACAAGTAGGACAAGCAGCACCGGAATTCAAATTATTTAACACCGAAAAAAAAGAAATTTCTTTATCAGATTATAAAGGCAAAAATTTAGTGATTTTATTTTTTCCATTAGCATTTACCGGCGTATGTACTGCCGAATTATGCAACATCAGAGATAATTATAACGTATACACCTCTTTAAATGCAGAAGTAATAGGCATTTCGGCAGACTCACTATTTGTGTTAGATAAATTTAAAAAAGAACAAAATTATAATTTCGATTTATTGTCTGATTTTAATAAAACAACATCTAAAAATTATGAAACATTATACGAAACCTTTGGCTTCGGAATGCATGGTGTACCTAAGCGTTCAGCGTTTGTTGTTGACAAAAACGGTATTTTACAATACGCAGAAGTATTAGAAGACGCCGGTAAACAACCAAATTTTGATGCAATTAAAGCTTGCTTGGAGAAAATATAATGTTTTGTTTTTCACCGCAGAGACGCAGAGAAAAAGAGTGGGTTTACAAACTCTGCGATTTCTCTGTGAACTCTGCGGTTAAACATACAAGAAGAACATGCTAAAATCTTATTACCATAAAACCTTTATTGAAGCTGGTTGTGATGAAGCCGGGCGTGGCTGTTTAGCAGGTCCTGTTTATGCGGCATCTGTTATCTTACCAAAAAAATATAAAAATAAATGGTTAGATGATAGTAAAAAATTAAGTGATAAAGACCGTTATGAACTTCGTCCGGAAATAGAAGCCAAAGCTATTACCTGGGCAGTTGGAGTAGTAGATAATGTTGAAATAGACGAAATCAATATTTTAAAAGCCTCGTTTTTAGCCATGCACAGGGCTTTTGATCAACTCAAACTCAAACCTGAATTATTGCTTATAGACGGCAATAGATTTACGCCGTACAAAACAATTCCGCACCATTGTATTGTAAAAGGCGACGCTAAATTCTTAAGTATAGCTGCTGCAAGCATTTTAGCCAAAACATACAGAGATGATTTTATGAAAGAAGCGGCCATACAATATCCCCACTATAGCTGGGAACAAAATATGGCTTATCCAACAAAAAAGCACCGCGAAGCCATTCGTTTATATGGCACAACTCCCCTACACCGTATGACTTTTCAATTATTACCCAAGCAGTTGAGTTTAGAGGTTTAGTATTAAAAGGATGCGTATCCATTCTTCAATTTTTTATGAAATCGAATTATATAAACTAATGCATACATTGGTAATGGCGCGGTAGGTTTTGCCAAAACGGTGTGAAATCCTAGTTTTTCTGGTGGAGCTGAAGCGCGGAATGTGTGAAGAAAAACGGATTTGGCGTTTTGGCTTGACTTTTTTTGTTACTTTTTTTGTCAAGGAAAAAAACGTAAAAGAGAATGAATGTTTGAACCAACATTAATTAACAAAAATTAATACACCTGTTTTCTACGACTATACGCCTAAATAGCTTAATTTTGTAAACAACTTAAAACAACAGCAACGTGCGCGATATTATTTGGACAATTATTGTGTTATGGATTATCTGGAAAATTTATGATGCCTTCAAGGTTATATCTAAACCAAAAACACAACAACAAGGATTCAACAATCAACAACAAAACAACAACAACCGCAAGGAAGGCGAAGTAAAAATTGAAGCATTCGAAACCAAAAACAAACCACATTTTAAAGATGGTGATGGCGAGTATGTTGATTATGAAGAAATAAAATAATGAAAATAAACTTTCTTTTTTTAACGCTGATACTGTGTTTTTGCCTGTTAAATGGGCAAGCTCAAGACGAGGTACGTGTACCCACGGGCCCAACAACTCCAAGTCTTAATCGTAACGAAGCGCCTAAAGATTTTGAAACATTTAAAGAACGTCTATACGTTGGCGGTAACGTTGGCGCATCCTTTGGCTCTGTTACTTATATTAGTTTACAACCCCTAATTGGTTGCAGAATAAACAAAAAACTGTCGGTTGGCGTTGGTGGCACTTATAATTATTACAGCCAAACTTATTACGGCACTCGCTATGTTTCCACAGTATATGGCACAAACACATTTGCGCGGTATATGATTTTAGATAATGTATTTGCCCAGGTTGGTTGGGATAAATTAAGTGTTCCTGATTATGCGTCTCCTTTTCCTAATTCTCGCCGCTGGGTTGACAACCTATTAATTGGCGCCGGCTATCGACAAGCTTTTTCGGATAGAAGCGCCTTTGTAGCTGCTATTTTTTATAACGTTAATCAGGGTCCTTATTCTCCCTACCGAAACCCAATCATCCAAATTGGCTTTAATATTGGGCTTTAGGCGGCTTCTTGATTTTTGTTAATTCGATGGTGTTAATGTCTTTGGTAACATTTAAACGATATACTTTTATGTGTTTACGCCCTTCGCTCAACAACTTTTTATGTGTGACTTTATAAGCTTTTATAAACCCTATATAAAGTTCGTGATGACGCTTTTCGCTGTAAGATAAATAACCCAACCACTTTCCTTTGTAACAATAAAAAGGCGTACTAAAATTCCAGCTTTCTTGCAATTCCATTTCTTCTATAAAAAAACGACGCAGGTATAACAAGGCCTATTGGTGGGGTTCCGGAACTTTCAGAAAAAATTAGCTTGATGAGTGTACCTGTTTTTATTCCCAACCAAAATCAGTCATGTCGCGTTTATCTTTCTTAGTAGGTCTTCCGGCGCCTTTGTCGCGCTTAATGTTAACATTAAAAAACACCTCGTCTAAGGTTTGGATCTGATCTATGGGCGGCGAATGATCAATATAGTTTTTTAGAGCAACTTCATAGCTTTGGCGTTTGTCAATCAATCCCGTCACTTCTACAATTTTTTTTACACCTTGAGGAAACGATAATGTATAGCGCTCCCCTATCTTTACAAGATGTGCCGGTTTAATTACCACATCATTTAGCTTCACTTTATTATTCTTAATGGCATCACTAGCCATCGAACGCGACTTGTACATTCTAATGGCCCACAAATAAGAATCTAATCGAACGGCGTTTGTCATTGGTTAATCTTTTCTATAATAAATTGCTCCATTTGTCATTCCTGATAAATCGAGTTTAAATTTAGCTGTTTTTTCAATAGATAAATAACGATCAATGACATTGTCGCGACCTATACAATGGCTACAATCAATAAATGTATATTTAGAAGATGAAGAATCGTTTTTTTCCGCTTTTCTGTTGC
>JAYVDU010000331.1:0-4124 GCA_043749245.1 Bacteroidota bacterium
CAAATCCTTTTTCAAAAACCTGTTGATATCCTTCTTCTGCTTTTTTTGGTTCAGTAAAATAATTTGAAAAGTCATTGCCAATTAATTCTTCACGAGGAATGCCAGTAACTTTTATAGATGCCTCATTGACGTCTGTAATTTTCCCATTAATACTAATTGTTACTAATGGATCTAAACTAGCTTCAATTAAACTACGAGCATAATCAGAGGACTGATTTTTGGTCATTGAGTTTTTGGATATGTTATTTTCTGTCTCAATCGATGTTTCTTGCTTTTGTATTTTCATTGTATTTTTTATTTCGTTTCTATACTAGTCAAAGATGTATTTATAATCAAAGAAATCGTTACAAGACTTCAATAAAAAGTTATATAATTATCACATTAATGGACATGTTGGTGTAATAATAAAGTCTAATGAATTAAATTTGATTTTTATTAATACTAAGTTTTATATATATCACTCTGTCTTTGCTATACCAGCAACTAAAAACCCCATGGTTATAGTGCCAAACAAGGCTTCAATAGCAGCAAAACTTCTTACTATACCTGTAGCACATATATCTCCGTAGCCTAACGTTGTGAAAGTTTGTACACTATAATATTGGGCGTTATACAAAACCTGCCAATAAGGCTTATTAGATAATTCCTGATTAATAAAATTATTTGGAAATACTGAATATATAAAGCCAAATAAAACGATAGTTACTATAGTAATATAAATTAACCTTGTTGGTTTTTGTCCATATCCCCAGTATAATTTATCGATGGTTTTTAAAAACTTTCTTACTCCTTTAGATTTGAACCGGATAAAGTCATATTCTCTTATTTTCAATCTTCTGTATAAATCGCTGTTACCAGATTCTTTTGCGCATTTTGCAAGTGATCTATATGTTTTATCAAAACTATTATCACAAATAATGCCTTCATATTGTACTTCAATTTCACCAATTTCGCTATTAGTAAAAGCAGGATTGAATTGTCCACCGTGAATTCTAATAGATGAAAGTTTGCTATCGATAATATTACCAGTAGTTTCGCAACACACAAAAAGCCATTGTCTTACATAAGAATTTCTTATTTGAATATTTCTGATTGATGAGTTTTGAAAGTCTAGAAGTGGCATATCAAGCTCATTACATTTAAGATTATCAACAGCGCAATGCTCAAAGGAAAGATTACCCATTGATCCAAAATAAACGGTCCCCTTTAATATAAGGCTTGACATGTTTATGAATTCTAATTTTTTTGCTCTCAATAAAACTCCACTAGAATTGGTAGGAAGCGCTATTCCTCCCATTTTTAGAAGTTCAACAGTATTATTCAAATAAACAATTTCATTTGGAGTATTTTGATCAAATCTATGAAAGACATTAATAAAATTAAATTGCTCACCTTTTGCTAATTTCCAATCATAATATGAAATATAATCCTTAATATATTCATACAAAACAGGCTCTCCATCTCCTTCAAGCGATTTTTCTCCAGTATAACTGTGCCACGATTGAAGTGTATTTTTTCCTTTGTATGAAACTTTTATTAAGTATCTACTTTTATTAGTAGATAATGATTTATTTTCAAAAAAATCAGAAAAATATCCATTTAGTAAATGATCGTCAGTTATTCCCTGATCAATCATCCATGTTGTAAAATCAGGTTGGTGTTCTTTTATATTTTGAAGAATTTTCGGGTAATCATATTTTCTTCTCCACTGATCAAAAGGATATTGAGGAAGTAACCATAAATCCAAAGAGGTTAATTCTTTATGTTTTAGGATTTCCTCCGTTAACTCTAAATCAGATATATTATTGTTGTTGTTGTATATTTCCTGAACGATTGTCATTACTTATCATAATTTTGTTAGTGAAAAATAATTTACCGATTAGATAATGAACGATAAAAGGCACCAAAATTTGCTACAGTTAAACTATTATATATTTGGCTAAATATTTTTTACCTTTTCCGCCATCATTACCACCATCCCCTCCTTTATTATGTCCTCTGCCTTGGTGTTGACTACCGCCTTGAACTTCTCTTTTACTGGGCTAACAACCCGCTGTATTTAAAGTATCAAAAAATCTACACTTTTTAAATGCTCATCTTGTTTTTTATTACCACATGATATTGAAGAAGTATCTATCCATAAGTCAATTTCTGCCGGGTTAAAATCTTTCCCTGTTGTATATATACTAGTGTCAATTTTTTTAAATTGCTCTTTTGCGAAAGCAATCATTAAGTGTTTTTATTTTAAAAGCAATTCCGCTATGAGCTTTGTCAAAAGAGCATTTTATTTGCTTTTTCATTATAGATGATTTTAGATCATATTTTTTTGTATGGCAAAGATTAATTTAGTCTCATAAATAAGTATTACACAACTTTAGAAATAAGTTGTAATATTCACACATGACTTCGTGGAAGAGGTTTATGCTTTTGAGGATGCTGCACGCCTGTAGCTCCAGCGCCTATGACTGAGCTGACGAGCGATACGCAAAAAATGTGCTGCAAGCAAGTTGTTTTGTTAGGCGTTGGGAATTTAGCTTATTTGGTTTTTGCCTGCCTTTTGAAAAAAATGTGCTAAATTATAGAGTAGCAAAAACGGCTTTTTCAAGCCGATAAAACAGTTTGGTTTTCACACACAGGTCTATCAAATTTAGTGAGGTATAAATGAAGTTTTGAGTCTAAAGTTAAAGTTTGGATTTTCTGTCGTCTGGTTGCAGGTAACGGTCATAAGCTAAATTCCCGTTTGAGATTTGAAACTCTTTCTACCGAAGTATTACTGAAAAAGCTAAATATTTAATGGACATTTGCAAAGCTAAATAACTGTCTTTCGGGGAGCGACTGCTTTTGCAAATGCTTATACTAATGCCCGCATTAGGCAAAGGTACTGTTATGTGTTACGCTTTATTCTTTCGGTACTAATTCATTGTCTTCTATTAGTCTTGTAACTTTTGGTTGTAAAATCCAAATTCCGATTATAAGAAAAAACACTAAAAGTAAATTCACAAAATAATCACCAAATGTTACTTCTCTTTTTAGTTCGATAATCGCTATTGTTTTACAAGCAAATATTATTGTCTGCAACATAGCAAATAAAACATATAGCCCAACTATCATTGTCAATAACAGCTGTAAGTTAAATTCAGGCTCTTTAGGAGTGTCTGGCGGTGCTATAAACAAAAACAAAATATATAAAAATGGTATTAAGTAAATATTAGTTTTGAATAATTTTATATTTAAGTTTTTCAATTTCATTTCAGAAACAATTGTTTGTCCATATATACCAATAGAGTATATCCATATTGTAAATGTCAACATAGCTATTGAATTTATTATTTCTTTCAACGGACTTGGTGATGTCCAAGCGCCTAGAATAACAATAAGTAAAAATAGTTGCCAGTGTTTAAATGATAAAATTCGTTTCATATTTATTGCAGTGTCAGGAGGTTATTTCCTATAAGCTTACGCCTAACTTACCGCTAAACACATTAAATATAAAAAACAAACGCTTAGCTTGCACACGTAAGTTCTCTAGGCGCAACTTTATTATCTGTTTTTATAATATACCCTATTCACTAACGTTTTGTAACTATTTATCTTGTATTAAATTTATAGTAAGTGTCTTAAAAATATTGGTATTACTCGATTTTTATTTGCTGATGGAATTCTAAGTAATGAGGGTTTGCTTTTGGCAAATCACTATTTTTATGACAATCGTAACGAAGAAATTGAAGGTTTTTTGCTGACGCTACTTATTTTTTATTCATCACGTCTGTTTGTATCCGAATAGATTCGTCGTGTAAATGTTGACACATTTTTTCAATGAATGATTTTGGAATACCTATTTTTTCAGCCCATTGCGAGCGTGTTCTTAAAATTTCCTGCCAACGTTCTAATTGAAAAATAGTGATTTCATGTTCTTTTTTATAATGTCCAATTTCTTCAATAATGGTCATTCGTTTTTTCAATACATTAATCAACTCATCATCTACTTCATCAATCATATTTCTAAACTGACTGAGTTTATCAGTAAATTCAGCATTCTCCGACGATCCTTTTCTATAAACTAATTGTGCTAATAATTCTTTTAAAGCACTTGGCGTTAATTGTTGTTGTGCATCACTTAAAGC
>JAYVDU010000332.1:0-12926 GCA_043749245.1 Bacteroidota bacterium
ATTTTACGTGGCTTTTTCAAAACTGAAATAAGTTTATCTCGAACTTCTTCCTCAATATTATTAAAGGAAATTTCTACAACATTTTCTTTCTTATAAGGAATACCAAACTTTTGAAGTGCATCCTTATAACCATTAACACGTTCAGTTAAAGAACTGATATGAGAAGGAGAAATATTAAACATTAAAATATTTTTACAGCCTTTACGTATTAATATATCCGTTAACTCATAAGAGCCTTGGTAATTATTGGCCACTACATAATTTGATTTAATGTCTGGTAAATAGCGATCAACAAATACAATTGGATAATTTTTAAGTCGATCCCGTTTAAAAAATTCGCCTGTTTCAGCAGCAGTTGCTACAATTAAGCCGTCTACCATTTGCTGTTCGGCAAATAAGGAAATTAATTTTTCTTCACGTTTAATGTTTTCGTCTGTACTACATATCATCAAGTTATACCCCTTTTGGGCTAATTCCTTTTCAACATATTTAGCAATATTAGAGTAAAATGGGTTGGATATATCTGCTACTAAAAGAGCTATCAAATTGCTTTTGCCTGTTCTGAGTGCACGAGCAAATACATTTGGTGTGTATTCCATTTCTCCTGCTTTGGCCAACACTCTTTCTTGTGTTTTTTTGCTAATACCATAAGCATCACCTTTACCATTAATAACCATTGATACCAATGTTTTAGAAACATTAAGCTCATTAGCAATATCTTCTAAAAGTGTTTTTTTTACAGACATATTTTTTATAAAATCTAAATCTTATAAACAAATATACAAAATTCTAAACAAGTTTAGATTCGATATATATTTTATTTAGATATTACTTGCCTGAAAACAAAGTGTTAGATAAGAAAGCTCCAAGTTCGAGGCTTACGATAACGCTCCAGCGGTATAAATAATGGGAGTTTGCTGCTTGTACTGAGCGAAGTCGAAGTATCGCAAATGACCATTTTTAAGGCAAGCGTAACGAAGAAATTGGGTTTTCTTGCTGACACTAAATAATAGGTTGTATTACTTCTAAAATAGCTGGGTACGTGTTATGCAAGACGTGTTCATGTATTTGCGACTTGGTAAACCATTCTACACGCTCAATACTTTCTTCTAATTGAGGAACCAATACGCCGGTATGTTTAGTTTGCATTGCATACCAAAATGTTTTTTTAAGAGCGTAACCTCCTTTATGCTTGTATATATGGTATGTTGGCTCTAACGTTTTTGTAATTGTTAGTTGGGTAATA
Source organism: Bacteroidota bacterium (assembly GCA_043749245.1). Taxonomy (GTDB): domain Bacteria; phylum Bacteroidota; class Bacteroidia; order B-17B0; family Aurantibacillaceae; genus UBA4416. The sequence continues at coordinate 1,247 of JAYVDU010000332.1, forward strand.
CCGCATTCTTCTTCGCATTCTCTGATACCAGCTTCTTCCGGTCCTTCGCCCATATCCAATTTCCCTTTTGGTAGATCCCACTTTTTTAATCGGTATATAAACAAGTAAGCTCCTTCTTTCTCTATCAATCCGCCAGCAGCGTAGATGTACTTAAAACACTTTCTGAATTTTTCCAAGCCTTTTTCCAAATTAACTGTTTCAATAATCAATTCTGATAATTCCGTTTGGTTTATAAATAATTCGAACTTTGCCAACACTTCACTCTTTTTTAACAAATTGATATTTATAATCGACTGATTTTCTGAGTGTTGATCAACTTGTTGAAGGATAATTTTTTTGGTTAAATAATATATAGTAATTTTCATAATTTGATGTGTTTGAAAGCATTAATCACCTTAAATTTGACGCCCTATGACAACAAAATCTTTTGACGATTCAGCATCTAAAATTGCCGAATTTTTATTACAAATCAAAGCAATAAAATTACAACCCGAAAACCCTTTTACTTGGGCTAGTGGATGGAAATCTCCTATTTATTGTGATAACCGTAAAACATTATCGTATCCGCAAATCAGAACCTTTATACGTCAACAATTTGTGAACGAAATAAATGAAAAGTTTGCAAAACCTGATGTCATTGCCGGTGTAGCCACTGGCGGTATAGCCCAAGGTGCTTTAATAGCTCAGGAAATGGGATTGCCCTTTGTGTATGTTCGTAGCGAGGCAAAAAAACATGGCTTGACTAATTTAGTAGAAGGTGTGGTGGAAAAAGACCAAAGTATTGTTGTTATTGAAGATTTAATTTCAACGGCCGGTAGCAGCATCAAGGCTATTGAAGCATTGCGCGACCAAGGCTGTAAGGTGAAAGGAATGGTAGCTATTTTTACTTACGGATTTGAAGAAGCTAATGTTAACTTAAAAAAAGCAAAATGCCCAACTTCTACCTTATGTGATTATACAACTCTAATTGAGGTTGCTCTAAAACATAACTATATTAACGAAAATGACTTGGAATCATTGAATCAATGGAGAATTAGTCCATCTACCTGGAAACAATAAATCATCACTGATATGTCTTATTTTTCATTACTTAGCGAAACTCATTCAACCAAATCAGCCACTGATGTGTTGTTTGATTTCATGGGTGATTTCAATAATTTTAAACATTTATTGCCCGACGATAAAATCGAAAACTTCGAATGCACTAACGAGCAATGTTCCTTTGGAATTAAGGGCTTGATGCCTCTTACTATCAAAATAAAAGATAAGAAACCTAAATCTGAAATTACCTTTGAAACATCGGGCTTAGCTAAATTTGTATTTACGCTGCATATACATTTATTACCAAATCAAACAACCAATGTGCAATTAGAAGGCGATATGAATCCGTTTATAAAAGCAATGGCAGAAAAACCTTTGTCAAACTTAATTAATACCATGGCTACTAATTTGGCCACTCTTGAATTATAATGTTATAGTTCAAGAGCTAAGTTTCTGCAAAGAAACAGATTTTGTAAAAGTTTTAGTATCAAACCATATTTTTAGTAAGTGCTATTTACGTAGATTATACTTCTTAGATTTAATTAAGGTCTGTATATTATTGGTAAATTAAAATAGCTTTTCACAATTTTATCTCCGAGTGTTGCTGGTTTCCATTTTGGCATAGATTTTACGATATTAATTGCTTCTTCGTCACAGGCCTCACAATTGCTAACGCCTTTTAAAACTCTAATGTCATTTAAAGAACCGTCCTTTTCTACTATGAACTTTATAAATGCTGTTCCTGTCATTTTATGCAAGATATCAATAAAGTCGACAGAAATATGATAACTGTCTTAATGTAAAATTTCATTATCATTTATGGGTTTCCAACTGGTTACCGATAACTTACAAATAGGAACTACTTTATGGTGCCAATATTGAAAGTTTAACAATATTCCAACAGTTTTTTGGTTCTTATTAATTTTAGCAAATCTAGATGTATTATTATAACCTATCAAATGGTTATACAATTTTTTGAAGACTGTTATTGCTAACATAAGTTTATTTATAAGATGTTCAGTTGCTATTATCTCCTAAAAACTATTGTTATATACTATATGTGGTTTAAAGGTTCTTTTACGAAGGGATTTTATATAAGTAAATAAATGCTAATAGTTAATAAACATAAGTAAAAGTGGTATCTTCGCACCCACAAATGAAAACAAAAACTCAAAAGAAAAACAGCGTCAATGTAGTAACCTTAGGTTGTAGCAAAAACATAGTGGATAGTGAAGTGTTAATGGGCCAATTAAAAGCCAATAACTTTAACGTAGAACACGAAAGTACCGAAGACAAACATAACATCGTTATTATTAACACCTGTGGTTTTGTAGAGAATGCAAAGCAAGAAAGTATCGATACCATTTTGCGTTATGTACAAGCAAAAAAAGAAGGAAGCATCGAAAAGCTATATGTAACAGGCTGTTTGAGCGAACGCTATAAAGCTGACTTAGAAAAAGAAATACCTGATGTAGACGCTTATTTTGGCACACGCGAATTACCTAAAATATTAAAAACACTTAAAGCAGATTATAAAAAAGAATTAGTAGGCGAACGTTTATTAACGACTCCGCATCATTATGCTTATTTTAAAATTAGTGAAGGTTGCGACAGACCATGTTCTTTTTGTGCTATTCCTTTAATGCGTGGTAAACACGTTTCTGTTGATCAAAATGAATTAGTTACCCGTGCAAAATTATTAGCAAGTAAAGGCACACGTGAACTATTATTAATTGCTCAGGATTTAACTTATTACGGATTGGATATTTATAAAAAACGTGAATTAGCGTCTTTAGTAGATAAACTGAGCGATGTGGAAGGTATTGATTGGTTACGCTTACATTATGCATTCCCTAGTGGTTTCCCAATGGATGTATTGGATGTGATGAACAAACGAAGTAATGTGTGTAAGTATTTAGATATGCCATTGCAACACATTAGCGATAATATGCTAAAGAGTATGCGACGTGGTATTACTAAACAAAAAACCATTGATACAGTTAATCAAATTAGAGATAAAGTTCCCGGTATTGCTATCCGAACAACGCTGATTGCAGGTTATCCGGGCGAAACCCAAAAAGACCACGAAGAAATGTTACAATGGGTATCTGATTCTAAATTTGAGCGCTTAGGTATTTTTACGTATTCTCACGAAGAAAACACACATGCTTACTTATTGAAAGATGATGTGAAAGAGAAAGTAAAAAAAGAACGGGCTGATGCGGTAATGAAAGTACAACAAGAAATTTCGTATACATTGAATCAAGAAAAAATTGGTAAGACGTATAAGGTTTTATTTGACCGTAAGGAAAACGATTATTTTATTGGACGTACCGAATTTGATAGCCCAGATGTAGATAACGAAGTGCTTGTAAAATCTACTGATGATAACTATGTGCGCATAGGCGATTTTGTTAATGTAAAAATTAATGATGCCAGCGATTTTGATTTGTATGGCGATTTAGTTTAGACTAAAAATCCTCCCAACAATAAAGATTAGCCTACCAAATTTATACAATTATGTATTATCTTTGCAACTTCAAAAAAACAAAAAAACATGTTTGATAATTTATCCGATAAACTCGACAGAGCTTTTAAAAACCTTAAAGGTCAAGGTAAAATAACTGAAATTAACGTTGCCGAAACGCTGAAAGAAGTCCGCAAAGCCTTATTAGACGCCGATGTTAACTATAAAGTAGCGAAAACGTTTACTGATACAATTAAAGAAAAAGCATTTGGACAAAATGTATTAACCGCTGTTTCGCCAGGGCAGTTGATGATTAAAATTACCCACGATGAGTTAACTCAATTAATGGGTGGCAAAATGGAAGAGATTTTCTTAGGAGGAAATCCAACTATTATATTAATGAGTGGTTTGCAAGGCTCAGGTAAAACAACTTTTACAGGGAAATTAGCCTATTTTTTAAAAACCAAAAAAGGTAAAAAGCCATTATTAGTTGCCTGCGACGTGTATCGCCCAGCTGCTATTGATCAATTACATGTTTTAGGTGAACAAATAGGCGTAGATGTTTTCTCGAACAGAGAAGAAAAAAATCCTATTAAAATTGCCGAAGCTGCCATTAAACAAGCTAAAGAAAACGGTAATAGCATTGTATTAATAGATACTGCCGGTCGTTTAGCAGTGGATGAACAAATGATGAACGAGATAGCTGATTTAAAGGCAGCTATTAAACCTAACGAGATTTTATTTGTAGTAGATGCTATGACAGGGCAAGATGCGGTAAACACTGCAAAATCCTTTAACGATCGCTTAGATTTTGATGGTGTTATCTTAACAAAATTAGATGGTGATACCCGTGGTGGTGCCGCTTTATCAATCAAATCGGTAGTTAATAAACCAATTAAATTTATTGGTACTGGTGAAAAAATGGAAGCCTTGGATATTTTTTATCCTGAGCGTATGGCCGACCGTATTTTAGGTATGGGCGACGTGGTTTCTTTGGTAGAACGTGCTCAGGAGCAATATGACGAAGTTGAAGCCAGAAAATTATCCAAAAAAATTGCGAAGAATCAATTTGACTTTAACGATTTTTTAAGTCAGTTACAGCAAATAAAAAAGATGGGTAACATCAAGGATTTAGTAGGGATGATACCAGGAGTAGGAAAAGCGATGAAGGATGCCGAAATAAACGAAGATGCCTTTAAAGGTATTGAAGCTATTATTGGTTCGATGACGCCTAAAGAGCGTACACAGCCCGAATTGATTAATGGATCACGTCGTCAGCGTATATCTAAAGGTAGCGGACAAACCATACAAGAAGTGAATAAATTATTGAAACAGTTTGAAGACACTCGTAAAATGATGCGCATGATGGGTGATAAAAATCAAATGGCAAAGTTGATGAAGAACATGCCAGGTGGTATGCCTAAAATGTAAAACTATGATTTATGATTTTAGAAGTGAGATTGAAAAAATCTTAAATCTTAAATCTTATAAATCTTAAATTTTAATTATGATTCTAATAGACGGAAAAAAAATATCACTTGATTTACAAGCTGAAATAGCCATTGAGGTAAAAGCCTTGATAGCCAAGGGAAAAAAGCAACCGCACTTAGCAGCTATTTTAGTAGGTGATGATCCGGCATCTCAAACGTATGTGAAAAATAAAGTAAAAGCTTGCGAGAACGTTGGTTTCAAATCAAGTTTAATTCGTTTTGAAGCCTACATTTCCGAACAAAAATTATTAGCGAAGTTAGAAGAACTGAATAACGATGATGATTTAGATGGGTACATTGTGCAATTGCCTTTACCTCGTCATATTTCTGAACAAAAAATTATTGAAGCCATTAAGCCCAGTAAAGATGTAGATGGCTTCCACCCTATTAACTTAGGGCGTTTGGTATTAAACCTACCAACGTATGTAAGCGCTACTCCTTTTGGTATTGTTCAATTATTAGAACGTTACCAAATACCTACTGACGGCAAGCATTGCGTGGTAATTGGTCGTAGTCACATTGTAGGTTCGCCTATGAGTATTTTAATGGCTAAAAACACCAACCTTGGCAATTGCACGGTAACACTGTGCCATAGCCATACGCAAAATTTAAAAGAACATACACTCAATGCTGATATTATTATTGCAGCCATTGGTAAACCTAATTTTGTAACTGCCGATATGGTGAAACAAGGCGCAGTAATTATTGATGTTGGGATTAACCGTGTGGATGATGCTAGTTTACCTAAAGGATTTAAATTAGTTGGCGATGTAAAATTTGACGAGGTATCTCAAAAGGCATCTTACATTACGCCTGTACCGGGTGGTGTAGGTCCTATGACAATTGCTTCTTTATTAAAAAACACCTTGATTGCTGCTAAAAAGGAGTTTTAAGTTTTTGGACTCTTCGACAAAAATATCAACGTAACATACCCATTCTTTTTCATCTCACTCTTAGGCGTGATAAAAAATAACTACGCATCTTTAGCATTAATCATAAATTTATTTGGTATTAAAAGCACAAATTAAGCGGTAACTAAAAAATACACTAAGCCTATTGCGGCAATAGTCATCAATATTAAAGTAATAAAGCCTAATACATTTGATAACTTAGAGTTAGTATGTTCCTTCATTATTTTTTTATTATTACCAATATGCAAAATAATGGCAATCAATATAGGCGCCGTTAATCCATAAGAAATAGCCGTATACAATAATGCTTTAATAGGGCTAATTTCAAAAAAATTAAGCGATAGTCCAACTAAAAGCGATATAATAATAGATACATAAAAGGGCTTAGCTTGTGTAAATTTCTTATCTAATCCAGCTTCCCAACCAAATGTTTCCGCTAACATATAAGATTGAGAACCTGCTAAAACTGGTATAGCCAATAAACCTGTTCCTAATACACCTAATGCAAAAATTAAATAAGTTAATTTTCCTGTTAAAGGTTCTAAGGCTTTAGCTGCCTGATCTACCGTATCTATCTGCGTTATTCCTGCAGGAAATAAAACGCTTCCAGCAGTTAGTATAATAAAGAACATTACTAAATTGGATAAAAACATACCAATGTTGACGTCAGTTTTCATGTTACCAAGAACTTCTTTATTAATTATAATTTTTTGTTTGCTATGAGCCATATCTTCCGCCTCCATGGTTGTTTGCCAAAAAAATAAATATGGAGATATAGTAGTACCAAGCAATGCAACGATGATTGAAAAAAAAGCTTTATCAAATTTAAGAGTTGGTACGAATGTGTTTAGTGCAATTAAGCTCCAATCTTGTTTCACCATAAACGGTACTACCATATATAATAATAAAGAAAGGCAAAGCCATTTTAAAATTTTAGCAATTTTTTGATAAGGATAATTAATAATAACATACATGAGAATAGCGGTGAAACCTATGCAAAACACAGATACAGGAATTGCCGGGATTAACATGTTTGCCACCGCTCCCATACCTTGTATATCTGCTCCAATATTTAATGTAATTGCCGGAAAACTAAATATCAGCATCGTATATAATAATGTTTTAGAATAGTGCTGTTTTAAAGTAACCGTTAATCCCTGAGTGGTAACAATACCTATGCGTGCGCACATTCCTTGAATAGCAGCCATTAAAGGAAAGGTGAATAAGGCTGTCCATAAAGTAGAAAGACCAAACTGCGCACCTGCTTGCGAGTAGGTGGCAATTCCAGAAGGATCGTCATCACTTGCTCCTGTAATTATTCCAGGACCAAGTAGTTTCCAAAACCGAGTAAATTTATTTCCTTTATTTTTTTGTGCTTTCATTTTTAATTGACTGTTTAAATGTAATTAAATTCATAGCCAAAGTGAAAATAAATTCAATTCTTTTTCTGACGTTGATTCGTGTTGTATATCACAAATCAACGTGGGATGTTGATTATTATACTAACCAAAAAATAAATATTGTTTTATATTGGGTAGTATTAATCATAAATACCGAAGCTTATTCGGATTTTAGTATTTGATACTGTTAAAGATGTTAAATGTAAAACTATGATAATTTAAAATATGCTTTAGCTTGTAATGCAATTTCATTACCATAAGCTAACGAGGCTGTAGCTGCTGGCGACGGAGAATTAATCACGTGCATAGAATGACCTTGATATTCAATTTTAAAATCATCTAACATATCTCCTTCTGGCCCTAAAGCCATTGCTCTAATGCCACAACGAGCAGGTTCTATATCATCCATTTGTAAATCGGGAACGAGTTTACGTAACCGATGTAAAAAATACGTTTTACTAAATGCACCACGGTATTCATCTAATCCAAAGCGCCAATGTTTTTTGAAAAATTTCCAAGTACCTTTAAATCCAAATGCTTCAAAGGTGTCTTTAAAACTAAATGCTGTTTTACTATATCCTTCTCTATCAAATACAAATACCGCATTTGGGCCGCACTCTACGCCGCCTTTAATCATACGTGTAAAATGTACGCCCAAGAAAGGAAATTCAGGATTAGGCACTGGGTAAATTAAATTTTTCACCTTAGCCCTACCCTTTTCTGTTAAGTCGTAATAATCTCCTCTAAAACCTACAATTGCCGAATCGGTTTTTACATGATCCTTTTTAGTAATTCTATCTGCTTGTAATCCGGCGCATGAAATTAGGTACTTACAATTAAACGTACCTTTTTCAGTAACAACATCTGTATTATCTCCTTTATTAATAAAATCAATGACTTTATGTTCTGTTAATACTTTACTACCATTATTTTTTGCATGAATTAATTCAACATATTTACGTGCTACATCTGTATAATCAATAATACCTGTACATGGCACCCAAATGCCTGCTATGCCTTGGCAGTGTGGCTCAATTTCTTTGATACGCTTTGCGTCAATTATTTCAATACCTTCCACTCCATTTGCTATACCATTAGCAAATACTTTGTTCATGTGAGCCAACTCACTTTCTTCTGTTGCCACAATAATTTTACCACATAAATCGTAAGGGATATTGTGTGTTTTTACAAATTCCACTAATTCTCGACGTCCTTCAACGCATTTGATGGCTTTGTAAGAACCAGGTTTGTAATAAATTCCAGAATGGATAACACCAGAGTTATGTCCTGTTTGATGGGCTGCTACTTCTTTTTCTTTTTCCAAAACTAAAATAGTTTTATTTGGATGTTGAAGTGTTAGTTTATAAGCGGTTGCTAAACCAACGATGCCGCCTCCTACTATAATGATATCGTAATTTGTAGTACTCATTAGGTAATGGTTGTTATTTTGTCAAATATAGGATTATTGATTTGGATTTTCAATACATAGAAAAAAGAGTTTTGTAAATCTTTGATGATATTTAAGTTGAATGGTTAAAAACATTTTGTGAAAATAATTGTATTAGCTAAACTCTTTGTGTAACTCTGTTGCTCAATAATTTTATATTTATTAAATAAAAAACAATGAAAATAATTTGCATAGGTCGTAACTACGCCGAACACGCGAAAGAATTAAATAATGCTATTCCTACAGAGCCTGTATTTTTTATGAAACCTGATACCGCTTTATTAAAGGATGGCGAACCTTTTTATTATCCTGATTTCACCAAAGATTTACATCACGAAATTGAAATCGTTATAAAAATTAATAAGGTAGGGAAACATATTGAGCCTGAGTTTGCCCATAAATACTATGAAGAAATTGGACTTGGTATTGATTTTACAGCCAGAGATTTACAAACGATAGCTAAGGAAAAAGGATTGCCTTGGGAAAAAGCAAAAGCCTTCGATGGTTCTGCGCCATTAGGTAAATTTGTGAATAAATCCACGTTAGGGAATTTAGCAGATATTAATTTTGAATTAAAAATAAATGAGCAATCTCGTCAGGTTGGTAGCACTAAAGATTTGTTGTTTAGTTTTGATCACATCATTTCGTATGTGTCAAAATTTGTTACGTTAAAGGTAGGCGATTTAATTTATACAGGAACGCCATCTGGTGTAGGCCCTGTAAATATTGGCGACAAACTACTAGGTTATATTAATGGCGATTTGTTTTTAGAATTTGAAGTGAAATAGTATTTTTTCTTTAGAAAAATAAACAAACCTGATTGCTTTATCTTATATTTAGTAAAGCAGATATTTATAGAGTTAAACGTTAATTTAATGTAACTTTGTTATTTTAATTATATCTTCACATGAAAAAAATAAATGTTGCCATCAATGGCTTCGGACGCATTGGACGCGTTTTTTTTAGAATTGCATTTGAAAACCCACATATCAATATCGTTGCCATAAATGATATTACCGATTCAAAAACCTTAGCACATCTTTTAAAATACGATTCTGTTCATCGGAAATTTAATGCAGAAGTAAAACACGATACCAATCACTTATATGTGAATGGTAAAGAAATTAAAATATTTGCATCTAAAGATCCTGAAAATTTGCCATGGAAAAACTTAGATATTGATATCGTTATTGAATCAACCGGATTGTTTTTAGATAAGGCTTCTGCAAAAAAACACTTAATTGCTGGTGCTAAAAAAATTATATTATCCGCACCTGCCAAAGACGATGATATCAAAACAATTGTGTTAGGAGTTAATGATCATTTATTAGTGAAAGAAGATGTGATTGTTTCTAACGCATCTTGCACCACTAACTGTGCGGCTCCCATGCTTAAAGTTTTAAAACAATGGGGCATCGAAGAAGCTTATATAACTACGGTACACTCTTATACAGGTGACCAACGCCTGCATGATGCGCCGCATAAAGATTTGCGAAGAGCACGAGCTGCCGCTATGAGTATAATTCCTACCAGTACAGGAGCAGCGAAAGCCTTAGGTAAAATTTTTCCCGATTTAGAAGATAAATTAGGAGGTTGTGGCATGCGCGTTCCCGTTCCGGATGGCTCTTTAACAGATATTACTTGTGTGCTAACTCAATACCCTAGTGTTATACAAATTAACGCCGCATTTTTAAAAGCTGCTCATTCTGATTTAAAAGGTATTTTAGAATATACCGAAGACCCATTGGTTTCAACGGATGTAATTGGAAATGGCCACTCTGTTGTATTTGATTCTGATTTTACAAGCGTTGTGGGTAATCTTGTAAAAATTATTGGCTGGTACGATAATGAATTTGGTTATAGCAGTCGCTTAGTAGATTTAGTTTTAAAAATGGGAAAGCTATAAACAACTTCTCATGCTATGATTGCGTCTCTACATAGCAACGATGACTTTAATGATTACGGTTATAATCTTTCTTAGAATCTCAATTCATACAGTTTATTGTTAGCTAATAATATTGCAGGTTATAAAGCTTTTTTTCTAATCCACAATCTGTGGCAACTGACTATAAACGACCAATTTATTTTGTGAATTGCCATAGTACGCTAAACAAAATAAACTAAGACACTATATAATTTAAGTAGATTAATTTGTAATCTGCGAACCGCGCCTATATTGTTAAAGCCTTTTTAGAAGAAAAAGGAGTAGATGTTAAACGGATCACTGCCGAGGGATTCGGGCCAAATAAACCAATTTCACCAAATACTACTGAAGAAGGAAAGGCCAAAAATAGACGGAAAGAATTTTTAATTGTTTCAAAATAAAAATAATGATAGGCTGTACCTCTCCTGTTCTTAAACCTAAAAAAATCATAATAGTCCTCAAATGAACCTAATACCAGTTTTGTTAATGAATTCAATTGATTCATCTTGTTTACAGGAAACCTGCTGGTCATGACACGCTGCAAACCATTGAAATTATAATTTATCTATGTTTTTAAAATAACAACATCCGTTAGCGAATAATTGTTTTTTTTTATAAATATCATAAAGGTCCTTTACCAGTGAGGCAGTATCCAGAAATGATTTACTTAGTTCCGTGTTCCCTTGCTTTCTATAAGTTTTACCGTACTGAATTAGCTCATTTTTAAATTGATTCATGCTTCTCATAATTTGTCTTAGTACATTTTTTTTGCAAAATATGAAGGTCTTACATCGAATGCCTTACACAATCTTATGTTTAACAAAAATACCCTATTATACATTTCGCATATGAACCTTAGAAGTTCTATAAATACTAATACAAGTTGTGATCTTTATTTTTAATATCATTATAAACCGAGTAAATAATTAAAAGGGCTCAAAAACCTTATTCTCATTGTATTTGTAATTAATTTTTAATGGAGACCTCCCCCCTGATTTAT
>JAYVDU010000333.1:0-4109 GCA_043749245.1 Bacteroidota bacterium
GCACAAGGAAACACGATGGGTGTTTACACACGCCACAATGATTCAGTTTCTTGGCGCGAGCAGTATATTTTTGGAAGTAGTAGGCTGGGACTTTATAGAGCAGATACACTTGTAAACAAAGGTTTGAAAATTATTGAAAAACTGTATGAAGGAAAACGCAATTATGAATTAACGAACCACTTGGGCAATGTGATGGCGGTGATTAATGACCGCAAAGCAGATACGACGATTGGAGTGAACAAGGGTTACAACGCGGTGGTAATAAGCGCGACGGATTATTTCCCGTTTGGTATGGCGATAGACAGTAGAAGTTACACGTCGGCGTTGTATCGGTATGGGTTTAATGGAAAAGAAACGGATAAAGAGACGGGGGAACAGGATTACGGGGAGAGAATGTATGATTCAAGACTTGCGAAATTTTTGAGTATTGATCCATATTCAAATCATTATCCTGAACTTACCCCTTATCAATTTGCAAGCAATACTCCTATTAGGGCTGTTGATTTAGACGGGCTAGAATTGACTGATTATAAAGTATATCAAGAAAAATTATTTTCGGGAAAATCTCAAATTAAGATAACTTACATTGAATATGACGCACGAGATGATGGTATGCCTAATAATATTGCAAAGAAAATACATGCCCATGTGCATATTGATGGTGACTGGGTGGCTGACTTAATTATTACTGTTGGGCCTTTAAGAATTGATAATGATGGCGCTTTAGTGGCTCCTAAAGGTGACCCACATTATAATCGAAGCACATCAGACCCCAATACTAAAGATGCATTAACAGTTCCTTTTACAGTTTATTCAAGAGATGATGTTGATAAAGGAGTACGTCCTGGAGACATTGATATATTAAATATTCCAGCCCCTACAGATGTTAAATCAATTAACCTGAATTATCACCATATATATTTGCAAGTGATCGTCCTGTTCAAGGTACAGATAGAGACGGGTTAGAATTGAATGTTCATGGAATATTGAGAACACATTACCCAATATTAATGGGTATTTCTGATGGTGTTGAAGAATCGTTAAGAAGTTCTTGGAGTTTTGTTACTAGAGACGCCTGGAAAGGTACAACTTGGATAGAATTGGGGAGGTTTGCTGAAGAATCTACGTTAAGTTTATCAACAGTTCAAGTAGTCTCAACTCCGAGAGTTGATGCTGCAGTTGATAATTTTAAACAATCAGTTATAAATGGAGATTCTTATGATAGATCTAAGTTTGCTGGACAATTATCGACTGATATAGCAATTGGATTAGTTGGAGATAAAGGGCTATCTAAGTTAAAAATGCTTTCTGAAGCGAGTCAAATTAGCAGGGTTTTGAAAACTATACAATTCACAGAAAAAGAACTCGGTTTAATGGGAGAAATAGCAACGAAAACAACGGTTTCAGAAATACCAGGAACAGCCGCAATAGTTCCTCATCAATATTTTAAAATTCCTAAAGGCTTATATCCTGAAAGACCAGGTGGCCGTTTTATGGATGTAGTTAAAGGTAGACTTGGTTTTGAATCAAAAGTGGGCTACAAAATATTAGATGGAGAAATTAAGGGACAGATTGCAAAAGATAAATTCCTTTTGCAATCTAAAGGGTTAGACCAAATAACATGGATATTTTATGAAAGCCCTCAAACCGGAGTTGGTGGTGCTGCAAAAAACCTTATAAAAGAATTAAAAAAAGCTGGTATTAAGACTGAATTTAGAAAATTACCAGAAGATGCTATTAGAAAATCATTAGATAAATAATAAAATGGAATATAAATTAGTGAAGGTTGATAATAATATTTATCAAAATTTTAGTCTGATGTCAATATCAGATGCTAAAAATTATTTTAATTGGTTCATGTCAGTTAAGGAAGAAAGATTAAATTATTTTTCTAATGAGGTTTTAAAAAAAGAGCTAACTATTTTAACTATCGATGATTTAGATAAGGCAGAAGCTTTTATGAAAAATTCAATTTTTCATAAAAAAATAAAAAATAAAACCGACTTAATAATTGATACAAATTTTATTGATGATCTATTTAAACCATATTTAACATTAGGTGATAGAATAACTTTACAACCAACAAATTCAATTTTATTTGATATTTCAATTTTATTTGGTGAGATTGTAATTAAAAATAATAGAGAACTGACTTGGAATTTAGAAAAGACAAAAAGGAGTTTTTTTTATGGAAGACCTATGATACAAAAAAGAAATTTTGAAAATCAAGCTGAACTCTGCCCTCGTCAAGTAATTGGGGTTATAGCATCACAAATTATCGAGAATAGATTTGAAGGATCTCTTAAATCTGTCTGTAATTTTTGGATTGACTGCTTTGATAAGCTAGTAATTTGATGGGAATGATTTGCTTCTCATTTTTTTGAGCAAAAATTAGTAAAAAGATAAGTTTTAAAAAGCTAACCGCGTAAAAAATTACTTGATTTTACAAACGTTCATTGACATTGAGGGAAAAAACATAAAATAAGTGCGAAAGTAAAATAGCTTTCGCACAATGCAACTTGCGTGGGTTTTAAAAAACAAACCCACGCAGTGCTTGCAAAAAAACGCTGTGCGCGTTTTCAAAAAATAAATTGTGATTGGTTAAAAATCTAATGTAACATTTTTAGTTGTAGAGAAAAATTCGTTGTAACTAAAAGCATTACAATTGATGTAAGGTTCGAGAAAATAAAAAATAATTTACGCAATCGCGTGGTATCGGCAACGTATCGCGATGTGTTCAGTGCGACGGATTCGCTCTACGATTTTGCGACGCATTACAGCTACGATGTAACGGGTAATGTCAAAACGCTGGTGCAAGATATTAAAGAGTTGAACGCATTTAATCAACGCTTTAAACGCATAGATTACAATTACGATCAACTCTCTGGTAAAGTCAACGCCGTGTTTTACCAAAAAGATTCGGTCGATCAGTTCACGCACCGCTATGTATATGATGCGGATAATAGACTATCTATTGTTTATACTTCGCAGCAGTTGGCGTATTACAGTCCGAGTATATCGGGCAGTAGTTATTGGAATCAAGAGGCGATGTACACGTATTATAAGCACGGACCACTCGCACGCATGTTGATTGGTAATGCGCTGCAAGGGGTTGATTATGCTTATACGCTACAAGGTTGGCTTAAAGGTATGAACGCTGATACAATCAGTCCGCAAAATGATATGGGTCGCGATGGACTGAGTGTAAATGGTGCAAAATTTCAACCCAAAGATGTGCTCGGGTATGTCATTCATTACTACAACCGCGATTATAAACCGATTACAAAAGGTCCGTTCGATCAAGACTCAACGGGAATATCGAAATTTGCAACTGCTTCGCCGAATTTATACAACGGCAATATCAGAGCTATATCGCAACATAATTTACAACTCGGAAGATCGATTGGTTATGCGTATGGCTATGATCAATTGCACCGCATAGCAACAATGGATGCGTGGAAAGCGACTGCGACACAAAACCTGTGGCAAACAACCACAGCGAGCGCAGATTATCAAGAACGCGTGAGTTATGATGCCAATGGAAATATTACAAAATACAAGCGCAACAAAGATGCCGGCGTGACGCAGGATAGTCTAAATTATAAATACAATGCTGGGACTAATCAGCTACAGTATATTACGGATAATGTTGCAACCAATGTTTCTACAACGGATATTGATAACCAAAACCCGAACAACTATATTTACGATAAGAGCGGTAACATGGTAGCGGACAACAGCCAATCAATGTCTGTGTCTTGGTCGCCGTATGGGAAAATATTAACCAACACAAAAGCTGGCGGTGCGAACCTAACCTTTGGGTATAACGCCATGCAGCAGCGTGTCTTAAAACGCGTCGTTTTAGCAGGTGATACAACGCGTACCTACTACATTAGAGATGCGCAAGGAAACACGATGGGTGTTTATACGCGCCACAATGACAGCGTAACTTGGCGCGAGCAGTATATTTTTGGAAGTAGCCGCTTAGGTTTGTATCGTGCGGATACGCTTGTGAATAAAGGTTTGCAAGTTATTTCAAAACTGTACGAAGGCAAAAGAAATTATGAACTGACGAACCATCTTGGTAATGTGATGGCGGTAATTAATGA
>JAYVDU010000334.1:0-4084 GCA_043749245.1 Bacteroidota bacterium
TACACACGCTGGCTTTCTATACCCATAGGATTTGATACTTTCCAAGTGGATGGATATTCGCTAAATATTGAAGCAAGTGATTCATGGATGTTATCAAAGCGTTTATCGCTTATCGCTTGAAAATGCTTGCTATTAGTTGAATATTTTATGTCAATCGAATCAAGTTTTAATCCTGCCAAATAGAGTTCAACTAAAGTCGGTTGCATTTTTTCTATAAACTCTTCAAGTTTATCATTCTTTGATTTTTCTATGATGTCGATATATCGTTGTGCAGATATTAAAAAGGATTGAGTTGCAGGTCTTTCTATAAATTCTATAATCTCTGCTGAAAGTTTAGTTGTATTCATAATAGAATTATTTTAAAAATCTTTGTGTTGGCTATTCCTTAACAATCTTCACTGTTTTTTGATGTGAGCCGTCTTGTATGGTTAAGTAATACATGCCAGATGCTAAGGATGCCACATTTAATAATTGATTGTTGGTTGTTGGATAAAACACTAAAAGCAGTTGTCCTAAATTATTTGTGATAGATATTTTTGTATCAATAAGCGTATAAGTATTATCAATTTGAATAGTTACGTTATTTGTAAATGGATTAGGGAATAAATTAAAATCATAAGACTCTGTTTTAATTGTATGATTGTCAAAATGACAATTTCTATATAAATCAGGATTTTTTAATTTTACTAATCGGTTGATGGAAGAATCTCCATTACATGACCAAAAACCACCTCCTGCATAAATTGTATCATTATAAATGGTTGCAGTTAATATATTATTATCTAAACTATCCTTTAATCCACACCAACTGTACCCATCATAAACCGCTATTTTACTGGTAGGTTTACCTTCTACTTCATCAAATGTGCCAAGAGCCCACAATTTGTTTTTTAAAACTAACATTTTATAAATTCCACTAAAATTTAATGGGTTACCAAAGTCAACATCTTTCCAACTTATGCCATCCCATTTCATCACATTATCACCTGCATTGCCATCTGATTTGGTAAAATGGCCATAAGCATACAATTCGTTTTGAAAAACAATTAAACCAGCAATACCTGAAAATCCACCCAACACACCCGCACCTGTTGTTGATACCCAGTTAGTTCCATTATGTTTAAATACATCTCTGGCGTCATTATTTATGCCTACTAAAAAACCATCGCCTGAAATATATAATTCGTTTTTATATTCAACTATGCACGAGATATTTTGAAAACCATTACCTATAGGTAATATGATGGAATTAAAATTTGTACCATCCCAAGTGGCTAAGCCTGTCGCTTTCTGTCCAGCAATGGTGTCAAAGTTACCTGTAATGTATAATAAATTACCTTTTTTTAAAAAGCCGTTTATTTGAGGAACGTAACCACCAGTTCTAAAAGCTCTTTTAGGAAGGCTGTCCCATTTTGCACCATCCCATAATGCTAAAGAAGTGGTCATAATGTCACCAACGGATCTAAACATACCTCCTACTAATAATTTACCATTATAGGGAATACAAGCTAAAGCCATTCCTGCGGGATAAGTATTAAAAAATTTACTATCTGTATTAATGCCTCCTGCTAAAGAATCCCATCGAGTACCGTTCCATCTACAAATTCCTCTGGTTGGTAAATTACCAACTTTAATTATAAATTTACTACTAACTATTAATTCATTATGTACAGAATCAAACAGGACTCGCTCAGGGAAATATTTAAAGTGCCCCCCTCTAATGGAATCCCAATTTTGGGATTCCATTATGAAAGAGGAGCATAATAAAAAAATATAACAAATGTGTTTAATCATTTTTTATAAATTTCGCTGAGAATTTTGATGTATTATTAATTAATTCAATAATATAAACACCTGTACTTAATTTTTCAGTATTTATAAAACTCGTTCCTGAATTTACCTTGCCATACGCAACTATTTGACCAAGCGTATTTACAATTTTATAATCTAGTTTATCAATATTAGAGTTCAGCTTTATAAATAAATTATGTGAAGTTGGATTTGGATAAATAAGAATATCATTACTAGAAAGTATATTTTCTTTTACACCCACAACAACAGTGGTTAAATCAAACCTTGTAATAGTTGCATCCATTACTCCATTCATTAATGGCTGAAAATATGTAGGAGCCCCTCCGCCATTATCTAAAGGAAATGGTATAGCTTGGGTTTGACCACTTCTAGTCATACCTCCTAAATATAAATTATGAATATTATCAACACAAATGGATTGGTGATTTTCTCCAGAAGCAACGTTTATAAAAAATTCATCCTGAGTACCTCCTAGGTATGTTCCCCATAACATTGAGTTGTTATTATCTTTAAATGCACATATAAAATTATCTATATTACCTGCATACGATTGATTATATGTATTAACTGGATTAGTCGCAGGTATTGGAAAATGAGAGCCTGTACAATCACCAGAAATATATGTTGTACCAGTTTGTGTATTATATACTATATCCCAACCTAAATCATCATCAGAACCTCCTAAGTATGTGGAATGAGTTACTACATTATTAGTATCTATAGTCATCAAAATCGCATCAGAACTACCGCCATAAGATTGAAAATAATTACTACCTGAATTTACTGATAAAAAATTAGTAGAATTTGTCATACCAGTAATATATAATTTATGATTTCCAAAAGCTAAGCCGTAACCGTCATCTGAACCGCTCCCTCCAAAGCATGTTGACCATACAATTTTTCCATCATTTTTAAATCGAGTAACGACTCCGTCATATGAATTATTATTCATTGTATAATTGGATGAGCCTGTGGTTGTAACATTAGGATAATTGAGCCCATACGTAGAGCCAGTAACATAAAAATCTTGAGGCCCACCATCTAACCCATCACTCAAAACAATATCATATAAATAATCAAACGGGCCGTTACTAGGCTGAATTGAAGAGCCAAGATACGTTGCCCATGTTATTGATGAACTAGAATTGAATCTTGCTAAAATCCCATCATAAGCACCGCCATTTGCCTGAGTATATGTGCCAGTAGGGTTGACTATCGCTATATTTGTAGATAAAGAATATCCCGTAATAAAAAAATTATTATTTACATCCATAGCACAAGCGGTCAATACATCATTATCAGAGCCTCCGTAGTACCTTAACCAATCATTAGTGAGTCCATCTTGTTTTAATTGAAAAATAAATCCTTCTCTAATTATTTCAATTCCAGTGCCCGAAAAAGGTCCTGCAAAAGAGGTGTCATTACTAGCTCCTATTTTTTTCTGATAAATTAAATCAGTTGAATTTGTATTACCTACACAATACAAATCGCCATTAGAATGAATAGCAATATCTACTAAGTTATCATTATTACTACCTCCAACGAAAGTTGACCATTTTAATTCACCTATTGAAGAAAATTTACATATAAAGGCATCAATACCCCCCAAATTACCACCTTGATAAACTGATGTAATTCCAAAAGCTTGAGGAAAATTAGCAGAATAACTTTGACCAAGGGTAAATAAATTATTATTGTTATCTGTTTTTACTTTATTAATTTGTTCTTGGCTACTTGAACCTATAAAGGTTGACCATTTCAAGTTTTGAATACTTGAAGGTGCTGATGAAACACTATTTCCTTGGTCAACTTCAATGATTAAAGTCAATGATGTAGTATAAGCGCCTGTATTAAATTTATATTTATTGGATGCCCCGTTAGTTTGCCAATCAGCTGTCCATCCAGAAACTGCAACAGTTGCGTTAGTAGAGCTCAATTGATAAACGGTTGGTCGGTCAAAAGTTAAACTTCCTATACTACTATTAATAGATAAAACGTTGGTTGTCCCATTTAAACTGAAAGATGATGCACCTGATACAGTGAGTTGAATATCCGTTGGATTACCGCCTGGCTTAACGATATAATAATATTTAATGCCATTTTGATTACTTGAATACATTAAATCAATATTAGCATATATATTTGGGGTAATTAATCGTTGATTCCCAAATACGCCTGTAATTTTTGAACCAGTGGTGTTTTTTGTAAAATAACTAAGATAACCATTATCCTGTTTTTCTAAAGGATAAACTTTAGTAGTAAGTGAGCGGTC
>JAYVDU010000335.1:0-4067 GCA_043749245.1 Bacteroidota bacterium
AAACAATAAATAAAATAGGCCTGAAAATTCGATAAAGCAATGATAAATCTCTGAATAACCACTATTATCATATCCCAAAGGTTTTGCTAATACATGTGCGGCAGCAAAAAACGGCGCATACAAAATGGCCATTCCCATCGGAAATTTCATCACATTAAAACCATTCACATTCTTTATTGATACATATTTTACGCCGTTGTATTGAATAGCAGTGCTATCATTAATAAAACTAAGTTTTACATCTTTATCAATAAATACAGCGGGTAAATAACTATAATAGCCCAATACATCCCACGTTATTACGGTTTTGTTATTCCACCTCGCTTGGTTTAAGTGTATTTGTATAATGGTTAAACAAATAAGTATGATAACACTTATTGATGGAAACTTGATGAAATAGGTTAGTCTTTGTTTCAAGGTGAGGTAAAATTAATGATTTATTAAACAAAAAAGAGGCCGTATCAAAAGTAATTTTCCATTGTCAGTTAGAGCGGAGTCGAGAACTTAAAGCCCTTTATTATGGGGCATCTCGACTCCGCTCGATGTGATAAAAATAAAAGAGGCTGTCCTTTTGAGACAGCCTTTTTATATTAAAATAAAGAGGAGTTATTTTTTTAAAGCATCTCTAATTTCCATCAATAATTTCTCTTGATTACTTGGCTCTGGTGGAGCTGATGGCGTTTCTGCTTCTTTTTTCTTCTTAGCTGCGTTCATACCTTTAATGATAAGAAATAATACAAATGCAATTACAGTAAAAGAAATAACAGCTGCAATAAACTTCCCTAATAACATTCCGCCTGGCGCCCATTTTTCAATGTTTTCAGCGCCCGCCGCATCTAATGCAGGTTTTAATAATAATGGTGTAATAATATCTTCTACTAAAGAAGAAACGATTTTACCAAATGCACCACCAATAATAACACCAACAGCTAAGTCAACCACGTTGCCTCTCATTACAAATTCCTTGAATTCTTTAATCATTCCCATGTTTAATAATTTATAGTTTATACTACTAAATTTTACTATTTACTTAATGAAATCTAGTTATTCCCTAATACTTTCAATAATTCATCCAATTTAGGCGTTAATATAATTTCTGTTCTTCTGTTTTTTTTGCGAGCCTCTGGCGTTTTAGAAGCATCTATAGGAAAAAACTCACCTCTACCAGCCGATGTAATACGCGTTGGATTAATATTAGCTCCTTGTAATAATATCTTTGTAACCGATGTAGCGCGCATTACGCTTAAATCCCAATTATCTTTTATTTCTCCTGCACCTTTCATTGGCACGTCATCTGTATGGCCTTCTACTAAAATATTAATCTCAGTATTTTGCTCCAATACCTTAGCTACATTTTTTAAAGCCTCTATACCTTTTGGTTCTACGGCAGTTTTACCGCTAGCAAACAATAAAGATTCGTCCATACTCACATAAACTTTTCCGTTTTTTTGAGTAATAGTTAAGCCTTTATTTTCGAAATTAAACAACGCATCTTGTAATTTCTTTTTCAAATCTGCTGTTGCTTGATCTTTTTTCTTTAAAACATCTTCTAATTCATTTACACGAGCTTCACGCAATTTTAGCTGTGCCGATAACGCATCCAAATCTTGTTGTTGCTTATTTAATCGTGCTTCCAAAGCCTTTAACTCATCTTCTTTTTTAAGCAATTGTTCTTGCGTTAATTGTAATTGCCCACTTAATTTAGCATTATCTTTTTCAGAACCCATCAACATTCGGTTATATTTATCGAGTAACTGATCGTTTACTAAATTTAGTTTATCATATTTATTTTGAAGCAAATGCAAGTTCGTTGATAAAATAGATGTATCGCGCTGCAAACCCGCTAACTCTTTTTCTTCTCTCGCTAACTTTTCTTTTAACTCGGCAGATTGAGCTTCTGCATCTTGTGCTGCTTTTTTTGCTGTTGCAGATTCTGTTTCGCAAGTTGTTAGCTTCGCTTTTGTTTCCTCCATCAATCGTTGAGGAACGCAGGCTGTTATGGTCAATACTGCAACTAAGGCAGGGAAATATATATTTTTCATTTTAGATATGTTATTTAACAAATTTATCTTTATTTGAACCTCCAAAGAGCGTCCATCGTTTATTTTATTAACAACGTTATTTTACTAAAAACATATAAAATCAATTCTTTTAAAAGCTTTTGTATTCCTTATCTTTACGCTACTTATAGCAATACATCGCATGAAATTTCCTATTTATAGAAAATACAAAAACAACAAACATTTTTTTAAAATCATGAGTATGGATGAATTTGAAGAGATTTCTTTTATAGGTAAAAAATTAATCGTTACCTTACATCAAGTCACTATCTTACCCGATCGCAATTTTATTTCGGATTTACTAAATGACATTGGAAATACAGCAGAAATAGCCACAGAAGAAGAATATCAACAAATTTTAACATTGAAATAATTAATACATACAATATGCAAGACTCAATTTTAAGCACCACTTTACCAAAAAAAAGTAAATGGCCAAAACGTATTTTTATTGCCATACTCACCATCATTGTTCTGCTCGTTGCTTACATTTTTATCTGCGGAATAACTTATAGTAGCGGCACACGCACAGGTGTTGTTATTAAAGTTTCTCAGAAAGGTTTTGTATTTAAAACCTATGAGGGCGAGCTTAATTTAGGTGGCTTTTCGCAAGGCGAGGGAACTATTATGGTAAGGAATATCTGGAATTTTTCTATCCCAAGAAACGATACCGCTATTTATAATACCATCACTCGCTTTGAAGGAAAACAAATGCGTTTACATTACAAAGAAGTAATTCATCACTTTTTTTGGCAATCGGAAACGTCTTATTTTATTGAGAAAGCTGAGCCTGTAAATTAAATAGTTAGCAAATTAAAACACTTCCTTTGCTACACGCTTAGTGCTATCTGATGTTCCCATGGTATAGTAATGCAAGCAAGGAACGCCTGCTTTTTTCAATTCCTTACTTTGTTCGGTACACCATTTAATGCCAATTTCTTTTACTGTTTTATCGTCTTTACATTTTTCTAACTCCACAAATAAATCTTGTGGTAAGTCAATGTGAAAAATTTTAGGTAAAGCAATTAATTGCGAGCGTGAACTTAATATTTTTAATCCCGGAATAATTGGTATGTTAATCTCATTTTTACGACATAAATCCACAAACTCAAAATACTTTTTATTATCAAAAAACATTTGAGTTACAATATAGTCAGCTCCCGCATCTACCTTAGCCTTCAGCCATTTCATATCGCTATACAAATTGGGAGCTTCAAAATGTTTTTCGGGATAACCTGCAATACCCATACAAAAATTAGTCGGTGATGCGTCCTTCATTTCATCATCTAAATACAAGCCATTATTCATATCCTTAATTTGTTTTACCAAATCAATCGCATAAACATGTCCTCCGGGTTCTGGCACAAAATGAGATTCTGTTTTTATACTATCTCCTCGTAACGCCAAAACGTTATCAATTCCTAAAAATTGTAAATCAATTAACGCATTTTCTGTTTCTTCACGCGTAAAACCGCCACAAATAATATGCGGCACTGCTTCTACATTATAACGATTCATAATAGCCGCACAAATACCTACAGTACCAGGGCGTTTGCGAATGCTTACTTTTTCTAAATAACCGCCATCACGTTTTTTATAAATATATTCCTCACGATGATAGGTTACATCCACAAAAGCAGGTTTAAATTCCATCAAAGGATCAATACCGTCAAAAATAGATTGTATACTTTTACCCTTTAATGGTGGTAAAATTTCTATTGAGAATAAGGTTTCCTTTGCTGCTTTTAAATGTTCTGTAATCTTCATATTTTAATGTGATATTGTAAATAAAGATGTAAATTTACTAAAACTATATTTAACTTAGTTTTTAAATTATAGGGAGAAAAGGCTGTTTTAATTTTATGGAGAACGTTTAAATCCTCATTTTGTTTCAATTATCATATTTTTGATCAATAGCGTCCGAGATAATTAAAAAAGGTAAAATAAATGAGCTATACCCGTTTATTTTAGGCAACTAATTTTAATTTCGGAATTGTAAGCCCCCCT
>JAYVDU010000336.1:0-4065 GCA_043749245.1 Bacteroidota bacterium
AAAGCAGCTGCTAAAGATGATGCTGAATTTATTAAATTACGTGAAAATGCTGATTTCAAAGCATTAGTAAACTAATCAAAACAATAATCAAACTAAAAAATCCCAATCAGAAATGGTTGGGATTTTTTGTTTAGATAACCTACATACTTTAGTTTGATGCTGTAATTCCGATTATAATAAAAAATAGTCAAAAACCACGTAGACATATAGTTCACATAGAATGCTTATTTATAAACTAGCATTAGTGGGTTTAAAAACTGATTATCATGGCTAAAGCCCTTGTTTTACTCTACATCATAGCCCCCAGACTTAAGGGGTTGCTAAATGTATCTCAATAACTTCGTGGACTTTAGTCCACTATATAGAGCAACAGCGATAAACTATGTTTCCTCTGCGTCTATGTGGTTAAAAAATGGATTATATAAAGATATTTACTATTCTAAATTTTATTTCCTTGCCAACGTTCCTTGCTTTTTAATAACTTCCATTTCTACTTGTAAGTTTTTAAGCATATTCATAATGCTTCCTACATTCAACTCTTCTTCTTTATAATCTGTCATATTTATGCAGCACGTATATTCCCAAAGCTCAACAATATCTTTCAAATTCACTTTATAAGGCTGATACATTTTATTATCCGAATGGCACTCCAAATAACCTTTTTTCATATTTAAATTAAAAATACGCTTATAAGATAAACCATCGTCTTTAGTTACGACGATATAGGTATAGCCATTCTTCACATCTTCCAGTCGCTCAACATATTTAGCCACCACAAATGATCCTTCTTTAATTGGGGGCATACTATCGCCTCTGATAGGGAAAGCACGATGCTTACCTGTTGGCAAAAAAGGCAATTTCATACGAGGTAGGCGCTCCATATACTCAGGATCGGCATATCCTTTTAAATAACCTGCACTAGCCTTTAATGGCACTAATTCCACCATATCTCGACCATCATCATCAATTAAAACAGGGAATAGCATCCTGTTTTTACCAATTTTCATTAAGCCATCTAAGTTTGTTTTGCTTAAATCGCCACGCACCAAAGCATCCACTGCCACGTGAAAAAAATCGGAAATGGCAATTAATAAATCAATGGAAGGTTCATTACGATTTTCTTCGTATGCACCCAAGCGCGAACGTGTTATTCCTAAATTATCGGCTAATTGCTCTTGCGACAAGCTTTTTTGTAGGCGCAAGTATTTGAGGTTGCTAAATACTTTACTCATAATTTTAAATTGCTACGTTTTATAGCACGAATATACTACATTAAATAGTATCTTTACAAAGAGTTTTTGTTAAATTTAAGTTTTGTTGTTGACAGGGTTTTGTAAATAAGTTTGAGCTTGTTTACAAACCCTTTCTTAATAAAAAAAAATATTTATTTGGACTTTATATTCATAAAAAACAAGATTTTTAAGCCAAATTATTGTTTGTTTCACAAAATATCTTATATTTGTAGCCCTTTAAAGATAATTATAAAAAAACAAGAATAACATGTATTTAACATCAGAAGTAAAAAAAGACATTTTTAAAAAACACGGTGGTAGCGATAAAAACACTGGAAGCGCAGAATCTCAAGTTGCTTTATTTACGCACCGTATAGACCATTTAACTGGTCATTTAAAATCGAACAAAAAAGATTTTGGAACACAACGCGCTCTATTAAACCTAGTAGGTAAGCGTCGTGCGTTATTAGATTACTTAAAAAACACGGACATTATGCGTTACCGTGCTGTAATTAAAGTATTAGACATCCGTAAATAATATGGATTCTTTGTAAAATTATAAGGCATTCTGAGCAATCGGGATGCCTTTCTTATTAATTAATGGCCTGTCATGCTGAACTTGTTTCAGCATCTCAGAGACCCTGAAACGAGTTCAGGGTGACAAAATGTAAATAAAGTAAATAAATATAACCCGTACCAAAAACGTTGGTACACAAAACAAAAAACAAACACATGTCACAAATTGGAATTCAACATTCGTTCGATCTAGGAGATGGACGAATAGTAACCCTGGAAACAGGAAAATTAGCAAAACAAGCCGACGGAGCCGTTGTTGTTAAATTAGGTAACACCATGATTTTAGCTACTGTTGTAAGTAACAAAGAAGCAAAAGAAGGTATTGATTTTTTACCTTTAACAGTAGATTATCAAGAAAAATACGCGGCTACTGGTCGTTTCCCTGGTGGATTTTTTCGTAGAGAAGCTAAATTATCTGATTACGAAGTATTAATATCTCGTATCGTTGATAGAGCAATGCGCCCACTGTTTCCTGATGATTATCATTCGGATACACAAATCATGATTTCCTTAATTTCTTCTGATAAAAAAACAATGCCTGATGCCTTAGTTGGTTTAGCAGCTTGTGCAGCAGTTGCGGTATCTGATATTCCTTTTAACGGAATTATATCAGAAGTACGTGTTGCTAAAATTGATGGTAAATTATGCATCAATCCAAATATTGATGAATTACATACTGCAACTTTAGAAATGATTGTTGCGGCTACTGAAACCGACATCTCAATGGTAGAAGGTGAAATGAGCGAAGTATCTGAAGCAGAAATGTTAGAGGCTATTAAATTTGCTCATGAAGCCATTAAAATTCAAATTAAAGCTATTAAAGAATTTGCAATTAAAGCCGGATTAAAACCAAAACGTGAGTATTGCCACGAATTAAATGATGCTGATTTAAAAGCAGCTGTTTCTAAAGCAACTTACGATAAAGTTTACGCAGTTGCTAAACAAGGTAATCCTGATAAAAATGCGCGTAAAGTAGCTTTCAAGGCTGTTTTAACAGAATACAAATTAACGTTTACTCCTGAAGAATTAAAAGAAAGAGAAGCATTAATCAATAAATATTATCATGATGTGGAGTATGATGCAGTTCGTCAATCTACTTTAGATACACAAATACGTTTAGATGGTCGTAAAACTGACCAAATACGCCCTATTTGGAGCGAAGTAGGTTATTTACCTGCAGCTCATGGTTCTGCTATTTTTCAACGCGGAGAGACTCAATCGTTAACTACTGTAACCTTAGGTACAGGAAAAGATGCTCAAATGATTGATGGTGCATTTTACCGCGGTGAAACGAAATTTATTTTACATTATAACTTCCCTGGTTTTTCAACTGGTGAAGCAAAGCCTAACCGTGGTGTTGGTCGCCGTGAAGTTGGACATGGTAATTTAGCTATGCGTGCATTATCTAAAGTTATCCCAACAGATACGCCTTATACAGTTCGTGTGGTTTCTGATATCTTAGAATCTAACGGATCGTCATCTATGGCTACAGTTTGTGCTGGTACATTAGCTTTAATGGATGCGGGTGTTAAAATCGCTAAGCCAGTTACTGGTATCGCCATGGGTTTAATTACTAACGATAAAGGACAATACGCTGTATTATCTGATATATTGGGTGATGAAGATCATTTAGGTGATATGGATTTTAAAATTTGTGGTACTAAAGATGGTATTACGGCTGTACAAATGGACTTGAAAGTAAATGGTTTACCATACGAAGTAATGGAAAAAGCCTTAGCTCAAGCTCGTGAAGGCCGTTTACACATCATGGGTGAAATCATGAAAACAATTAATGCTCCTCGTGCTGATTACAACGAAAACGTACCTCGTTTTGAAGTAATTATTATTCCTCAAGAATTTATTGGTGCTATCATAGGGCCTGGAGGAAAAGTAATTCAAGATATTCAAAAGAAAACTGGTGCTACTATTTCAATTACGGAAGTAGATAACACCGGACGAGTTGAAATATTTGCTGAAAAATTAGAAGACTTAAAAGCCGCAGTGGCTCGTATTAAAGGCATTGTAGCTATACCAGAAGTTGGTGAGGTTTACGAAGCGAAGGTAAAATCAATTATGCCATACGGTGCATTTGTTGAATTTATGCCAGGTAAAGAAGGTTTATTACACATTAGCGAATACGATTGGAAACGCATTGATTCATTAGAAGGATTAGTGAAAGAAGGCGACATCGTTAATGTAAAATACATTGGAACAGATCCTAAAAACGGTAAAGCAAAATTATCTCGTAAAGCATTAA
>JAYVDU010000337.1:0-12709 GCA_043749245.1 Bacteroidota bacterium
CGTGATTATGAGTACATAACGAATGCACGTAAATTAAATGCGAATGAGTTTACTATCAATAACCGTTTAGGATTTATCTCTATTAATCAGTCCATTAATAATGATGTGACGGTGGCTGTGGCTTATCAATACACATACAACGGTAAAACTTATCAGGTGGGGGAGTTTAGCGATCAGTTTACAAATGGCCCCTTGTATTTAAAATTATTAAGAAGTGGTAGTGTGGTTAATCCTCGTTTTAGTACCTGGGATTTGATGATGAAAAACGTGTATTCCTTGGGTGCATACAATTTAACCCAAGCTGATTTTAAATGTGATATTTATTACAATAATATTGAAACAGGTATTGATGTTCCATACATTCCTTTTGGTAGTGTTAACGGGAAATTATTAGTGCAAGTGATGGGCTTGGATAAATTAAGCGTCAATGGAGATCCTTATTCTGATGGGGTTTATGACTTTGTAAATGGTTATACCATTAATCCAATAAATGGCCGTATATATTTATCTTCTAAAGAACCTTTTGGTAATAATTTACGTTCTAAATTTTCTCCTTCCGAATTACCAGCAGCTGATAAATATGTGTTTCAAGAGTTATATGATTCAACACGAACAATAGCCATTCAGTTACCTGAAAAAAACAGGTATAAAATTAAAGGTTCTTATAAATCGTCTGGTGGCTCAGAAATTTCGTTAAATGCACTTAACATTCCTCAAGGTGCAGTAGCCGTTACTGCAAACGGACAAAAATTAACGGAGAATGTTGATTATACGGTTGATTATACCTTAGGTCGAGTTAAAATTATTAATGAAAGTATTTTAAATTCCGGTGCAAATATTAAGGTAACAACCGAGAGTAACTCCTTATTTAATGTTCAACAAAAAAGTTTGTATGGTGCGCGTTTAGATTATAAAGTGAATAAAGATTTAACCTTTGGTGGAACGGTGATGCATTTAAGTGAAAAACCCGTTACTCAAAAAGTAAACATTGGCGATGAGCCTGTATCTAACACAATATGGGGTGTAGATTATAATTACAGAACAGATGCGCCTTTCTTAACCCGCTTAATTGATAAAATACCATTAATCAATACCAAAGAAATGAGTACAATTGTTACTCAAGGCGAATTTGCACAGTTACTCCCCGGAAACGCCAGTGCTATTGGTAAATCAGGAAACTCGTATGTGGATGATTTTGAAGGTAGTATTTCATTAATCGATTTAAAAAGTCCTTCGGCCTGGAGTATAGCCAGTATCCCACAAGGACAAACCACTTTATTTCCAGAGGCTGGATCTGCATATAGTAACGATATCAAAGCAGGCATCAATCGCGCGCAATTTAACTGGTACACTATTGATCCTTTATACTATGGCTCTACTAACACATCTACCAAGCCTAATAATGTTACAACAGCTGTTTCTTGTTCTAATAACTTTATGCGTCAGGTGTTAGAAACGGAATTATTCCCAAGTAAAACGCCGGCTAACGGTCAACCAGTGGTTTTATCGGTTTTAGATTTAGCGTTTTATCCGGGAGAAAGAGGTCCCTATAATTATGACATTGATGCTATTCCATCAATATCGTCTGGTATAATAAAAACTGGCGCACAAATAGGTCGATTGGCTGATCCTTCATCTCGTTGGGGTGGTATTATGCGACGAATTGAAACAAATGATTTTCAATCGGCTAACGTAGAGTATGTGCAGTTTTGGATGATGGATCCGTTTAATAGCGATTATAACAACACGACCTATCCTGATATGAGTGCTACTAGTTTCCCAAGTGGAGATTTATACTTTAACTTAGGTAATATTAGCGAAGATATTTTAAAGGATGGTAAAATGAGTTATGAAAATGGTTTACCAGGAGCTCCCGGTGGTTCCAATGCAGGTTTAATAACAACCTCGTCAAGTTTAGCTGTGGTGCCGGTTCCTACACCTATTTCAAATTCCTTTGTGAATGTAAATGCCGACAGACCTTTTCAGGATGTGGGTTATGATGGTTTATCGAGTATTGACGAACAAACTAAATTTGCTCCTTTCTGGAATGCGATAAAAACTTATTCACCCACTCCTGATATACAAGCAGCCATTGATGATCCAAGTTCTGATAAATACCATTTCCATAGAGGAACGGATTATGATGCATTAACTGAAAGTCAGGCCAATACCTTAATTCGTTACAAAAAATATAATAACCCGGAAGGAAACTCGCCTACGCCAGATCAATATCCTGATGCTGGTATTCCGAGTTCATCAAGTACACTGCCCAATATTGAAGATATTAATAAAGATAATACCTTAAGTGAAACTGAAAATTATTACCAGTATCATGTGAAGGTTTCTCCCAATGATATTAATCCCAATATGGTTGGTAAAAATTATATTGTCAATGTATCAGACGGAACATCCACGCCACCAGCCGGAGGTACAGCAAGAACCGTAAAATGGTATCAATTTAAAATTCCTGTGGCTGATTTTGAAACATCAGTAGGTTCTATCGAAGGCTTTAACTCCATCCGTTTCATGCGTGTATTTATGAAAGGATTTGATAAACCTGTCGTATGTCGTTTAGCGCGATTAGAGCTTGTACGTAGCGATTGGAGACGTTATGCGTTTGATTTACAAAAACCGGGAGAATATATTGCTAATGATGATAACACCACGAGCTTTGATGTATCAGGTGTTAGTTTACAAGAAAATGGCTCTAAAACACCTATCAATTATGTAATTCCGCCAGGTATCAATCAGCAGCAAAATGTACAAACAACCAATCTAGTATTGTTAAATGAGCAAGCGTTATCATTAAAAACATGTAATTTAAAAGATGGTGATAGCCGTGCTATTACTAAAAATGTAGAGTTAGATGTGCGTTCATTTAAAAAATTGAAACTGTTTATGCACGCTGAAAAATATGGTACTGACCCATTAAATGATGGTGATGTAACCGTATTTATACGTTTAGGTTCCGATTTTAATAATAATTATTATGAATATGAAATTCCTGTAAAATTAACAGCACCTGGCTATTACGATCCAAATTCAGATGCATCGAAGTCAATCGTTTGGCCTGCAGATAATGAGTTTGCTATTGATTTTGAAAAATTAACGAATGCAAAATTGGCCAGAAATGGACCGAACGAAACCATTGATTTAGCATCATTTGCAAAACCCTATCATGTAACGGACGGCGGTAACACCATCACTGTTGTTGGAAATCCGAATCTTGCTACGGTTAGAAGTTTAATGATTGGTATTAGAAACCCAAAGGATAATGGCGGCGTTCCTAAATGTGTGGAAGTTTGGGTAAACGAATTACGTCTAACAGATTTTACCAATCAGGGAGGTTGGGCTACAACAGGCCGTGTACAAGCTAAGTTAGCGGATTTAGGACAAGTGTCTTTAGCGGCTACTTACAGTAAACCATTCTTCGGTGGTATAGAAAAGAAAATATCTGAGCGAAACAGAGAAACTAATTTTCAGTGGGATTATACATCTACCTTTCAGTTAGGGAAATTTTTTCCAAACAAATGGAAAATAAATTTACCGTTTTATTATGCTTATGGTCAAACTAAAATCACACCTCAGTTTAGTCCGTTAGATCCTGATATTAAAATCAATAACGATAATATTAATGCCGAATTAAAAACAAAAATTAAAGATTGGTCACAAGACGTAACGACTAGAACAGGTTTTAATTTTTCGAATGTTCGCATCGATGGCTTTAAAAAGGAAGGACGGAAGCCGATGCCTTGGGATGTGGCTAATATTTCTGTTACGTATGCTTATAATGAAATATCAAGGCATAGTACGAATATCGATCATAGTATTGTTAAAACATACAGAGGTTCCATGTCGTATAATTATGCGCCAACGGTAAAATCATGGACGCCATTTAAAAAAACAACATCTAAAATTTTGAATAATAAATGGATGGCACTGATTAAGGATTTTAACATTATGCCATTACCAAGTAAGTTAGGGTTTAACATGGATGTGAACCGAAGTTATAGTGAATTATTAAATAGAGATATTACAAGTTTTTATACAGGGAGCAGCGAAAACTTTACTAAAGCACAGTTCAATAAAACGTATATGATGACGCGTAACTATGATTTGCAGTGGGGCTTCACAAAAAATTTAAAATTTGATTTTACGGCAAATAACGATTCGCGTATTTTAGAACCAAGAGGTAAAATTGCCACTCAAGAACAACGCGATTCTGTTAATCGAAATTTAATAGGCTTGGGTACTACCACCAGCTACAGGCATTCGGCTAATTTGAATTACCAAGTTCCAATTAATAAAATTCCGATTTTCGATTTCATGAATGTTTCTGTCAAATACGGCGCTACGTATACTTGGACACGCCGACCATTTGCGCAAGAATATATTGGTAATACCATTCAAAATACAAATACTAAAGGCTTAACAGGATCATTTAATATGACAACGTTATACAACAAAATCCCCTACTTCAAAAAAATAAATAATGGAGGATCTTCAAAAGATAAACCAGGTGGGGGCAAAGATCCAAAAAACCCAACAAGCCCAGCTAAAAATGATAGTACTAAAAAACAAAATATTGATGTAGGCGGTTTATTAGCGAGAACAATTATGATGATTAAACAATTGTCTTTTACCTACAATCAAACAAATGGAACGGGATTACCTGGATTTACGCCAAGTTCAAGGTATTTAGGAATGGATGACGCACAAGGTATGGCACCCGGAATTGGTTTTGTCAGCGGCATGAATGATAATATTTATGATCAATCCAAAAACAATAATTGGTTAGTAAAAAATCCTAATCAAAGTTTACCATATACACAAACTCAAGCTACTACTATCAATTACCGCGCTAACGTGGAGCCACACGGAAGTTTAAAAATAGAATTTAATGGTACCCGAACACATAGTTATAGTCAATCGTCTTTTATTAGATACGACACTTCCATTGTGAGTTCGGCAGAAAAAGATCATTTTAAATTAAGTACGCCAACAAATACGGGTAATTATAGCATTAGCGTATTTAGTTTGGCAAAATCATTTACCGACAAAAATAATAAAACAGGAGCATCTACTTTATTTGATCAGTTCTTAAATAATAGAGATGCAGTTGCCGAAGAGCTAGCGGTAGCTTCGGGTACTTTGTCTCAAGGTCAACTTCCAGGTACCGATAAAGACGGCGCTCCTAAGCCATATTGGGATGGCTATGGAAGAACCCAACAAGATGTATTGTTAGGTGCGTTTTATAAAACGTACACAGGTACTAATTTAAAAGGAGTTGGGACAGATAAAATGTTTAACGGCATACCATTGCCAAACTGGACTGTTAGCTGGGATGGATTAGGTAAATTGAAAATGATGAAGAAATGGTTTTCATCCATCACCATTCGTCATGCATACCGCTCTACATATACTGTTGGCGGTTATAGCAATAATTTATTGTTTGTTGAAGGACAAGGAACACGTGTGCCCGTGCAAAATTCTGTGATTGGTGGGATACAACAAACAGCTAATTTTAATCCTCGATATGCTATTAATGGCGCTACTATTAGCGAAGGATTTAGTCCATTAATTAAATTTGATTTTAAATTTAATAAACCGGGCTTAAGTGCCAATTTCGAAA
Source organism: Bacteroidota bacterium (assembly GCA_043749245.1). GTDB lineage: Bacteria > Bacteroidota > Bacteroidia > B-17B0 > Aurantibacillaceae > UBA4416. The sequence goes on from JAYVDU010000337.1 coordinate 5,633, forward strand.
TTAAGAAAGATAAAACCGTTAACTTAAATATTACGGGTCCGCAAATTATCGAAACAAAAGGTCAGGAATATGTGATCGGCATCGGATACCGTTATCCTAAATTAAAAATTAAAGCTATTACGATTAAAGGTAAGCCATTAGAAAGCGATTTGAATTTTAAAATGGATTTATCCTACCGTCGAAACGCAACCATCATCCGCCGAATCATTGATGAATACAGCACGCCAACGGGCGGACAAAATATTATCTCTTTAAAAACAGCGTTGGATTATCAATTAACACCTAATGTGAATTTACGTTTATTTTACGATTGGGTTAAAACAACCCCACAAACCACAAGCTCATTCCCTACAGCTAACACCAATGCCGGGTTCAGTTTAAGGTTTAACTTACAGTAAACTGAAGTTAACTGTATTTTAAGAGAATTTTATATAGTTATTTACTCTATTGACAATGTCAAAAATATTATTCAATTTTACAAAAAAGGATATATATGATACAAGTTGGACAAACCTATACTCACGATTTTAAATTTACACAAGAAGAAGTAAACCGTTTTGCAGAAGTAACAGGCGATAAAAATCCTGTGCATACAAATGCTGAATTTGCTGCTAAAACTATTTTTAAAAAGCCGATTATGCATGGTATGCTTGGAGCGTCTTTGTTTAGTAAGGTATTCGGCGTATTGTTTCCGGGCGAAGGAACAATCTATTTAAATCAATCATTAAATTTTTTAAGACCAATGTTGGTTGATGTTGATTACGTGGCCGTATTTACAGTAAAAGAAGTTAATGCCGAAAAACATCGTGCCGTCATAGAAACAATTATTAATGATAAAGTAACCGGAAAAGCATGCACCAGCGGCGAAGCAACGGTTATGAATTCGGAAAAGATTTAATGAATACCAATACCAAATCAAAAATTAAATAGTATGGACAAAGCAAATAAGCGTATAGTATTAGTAACAGGGGCTACGGGAGGTTTAGGAACCGCTATGTGTAAAAAATTACATAGCGACGGATATAGAGTGGTAGGAAACTATCATACGAAAGAAAAGGCGGATGCCTGGATGCAAAAAATGAACGATCAGGGATTACACATCGAATTATTTTATGGAGATGTTAGTGACTTTGAGAGTGCTGGAAAAATGATTGCTGAAATTGAAGAAAAAATTGGCAATATTGATGTGCTTGTTAATAATGCTGGTATCACACGCGATGGTCGTTTAATTAATATGAAGCCAGAAGATTGGCATGCGGTTATTAATACCAATTTGAATTCTGTATTTAATTGTACACGACAAGTTTTACAAGGCATGATCGATCGAAAATTTGGAAGGATCATTCAAATATCATCTGTTAATGGGCAACGCGGGCAATTCGGACAAACCAATTATTCAGCCGCTAAAGCGGGTATGCATGGTTTTACAAAATCATTAGCGATGGAAGTGTCTAAATTTGGCATCACCGTTAATACAATTTCTCCAGGTTATATTGGAACAGATATGGTAATGGCGGTTCCCGAAAAAGTATTAGCGCAAATTGTAGCGCAAGTGCCTATGGGCAGATTAGGAGGCACAAACGAAGTAGCGCATCTCGTGTCTTTTTTAGCAAGCGAAGAAACGAGTTTTATTACCGGCGCTAACTATAGCATTAACGGTGGGCAACACGTTTACTAGTTTATTTAAAATTAAAATTCCGAGTTAATATTTTTGTTTTTATGCTGTTTTATTAAAAACAGCAAGTTGATAAATTTGACGTGTATTCGCTACTCTTAAGTTGTAAACGTATCTTTTGAAACACCTGTAAGATACTTAAATACAGGTGTCTTGTAATTTTTTATTGCATTACACTTCATATACAATAATCAAAAACATTTCACAAAATTTTATTGAACTTCACAAAACGTCATCAATAAATCCTTGTGAATTATGAAAAAAATATAATATATAAGATGTATTTAAATAATTAAATCTGTTTAGCTAATTAATTGTTATTATTAATTATAGATAAATCAAAAAATATACAGAAAGTATAGTAAAAATTCTAATATTTTTACTTTAAATATTTCTTAGAATAAATGAAGTAACTTACCATGAAAAAATAGTTGAATCAAATATAAAATTAAATCTAAAAGAAGGTCAGGAAGATATCTTACATTAAATTACTAATAATATAAATTCTTCGACTTTGAAATTTGAAAAAATTAATTAACACAATTTATTCTTAAATATTAATGAAATGACTAAAATAAAAATTGTAATTATAATATTAGCATTTAATGTTTCTAAGATGTTAATAGCTCAAACTGGGGTTAAAATATTATTTGACTGTAGGAAAGCTGAATCGGCAGGTAATGCTGATTGGGTAATTGATGCAGACCAATGGAATTTACTATGGAATCCAAATGCAACTCTAGCGAGTTCAGGTAATGAGGCAAATCCACAACGTCTTCCTACACCTTCTCAAACGTTAGTTACTTCTTCAACACCTGAAACATATTGGACTGGTTCATTATCATATTGGGGGCTTGACTGTGTAAAGAAAGGATATCAAGTTGAAACACTTCCGTATAATGTTTCTCTTACTTATGGAAACACTTTGAATCCGCAAGATTTAAGTAATTACAAAGTGTTTATTGTTGATGAACCAAATATTTTATTTACAACAGCGGAAAAAACAGCTATGATGCATTTTGTGCAAAATGGAGGAGGGTTATTTTTAATATCGGATCATACTATTAGTGATAGAAATGGGGACGGACAAGATTCCCCTGTAATTTGGAATGATTTTATTTCTAATAATGGTGTTTTAAATAATGGATTAGGCTTTAAGTTTGATTTAGTGAATATCTCTCAAACTAGTAACAACGTTATAAGTTCACCGACTGATACAATATTACATGGAACAGCTGGTAATGTTACACAAGTACAATGGTCTAATGGCACAACAATGTCGTTAACTCCTTCACAAAATCCAAGTGTTAAAGGTGTAATTTATACTACAGGTACAACGCCTGGAGATGCCAATGTATTACGTGCTTATGCACGAGTAGGCAATGGAAAAGTAGCTGCCATCGGAGATAGTTCGCCTCCTGATGACGGAACTGGAGATCCAAATGATGTACTTTATAATGGTTATATAGTTGATGCTGGAGGTAATCATCAAAAATTATTAATGAATATTACTATTTGGTTGGCCAGTGGGGGATCTATAGCAACAGACGTTAAGGAAAACAATGAAGCATTATTTAATATTTATCCTAATCCAGCATCAAATAATTTATCAATAGATTTAAATAGCCATGAGGAAAGCTATACTTTCCAAATAAGTGATGTATTAGGTACAATATTGATAACAGACAAAATGACAAGCACTTCTACAATTGACTTATCTTCAATTTCTAATGGAATTTACTTTATTAAACTCATTGATAAAGAGAATAAAACGTTTATTAAAAAGTTTTTGAAGGCTAATTAAGACTAAATCTCTAACGTAGTCTCTTTTTATTTTTTCATTAAATTCATATTAATTATTAATCAAGCTAAACTAACCATGAAAATCTCAACCCTCACTTTACTGTTTTTAATTTTAATTAATTTTAAATGTCTTGCACAAACTAGCACCGTAAAAGGCACTATTACTGGTGTAAAACCCTATTTTGCAAATGAACATGCATTAACAGTTGGCAAAGAAAAAACTGTACTTATTCTTATCACCGACCTGAAAGACAGCACTGCTAAAACTTTCGAGATCAATAAAGAATACCGTGACTTGCTTATTGAAACAAAAGATAAAAATTTCGTATTAAATCCTAAGTACTTGCATAAAACGTTTATCATAACATACGAGGTAAACGGCAAAGGATGGAAATGTATTAAAACTTTAAAAGCTATAAAAAAATGATAAAACAACTACGCTTTTCATTCATATTTGTTCTTGTTGGTTATTATGCAACTGCACAGTCTATACTTGGCATAGATGTTTCTGGGAGTCAAGGCACTATTAATTGGACTCAGGTAAAAGCGGCAGGCTATGTTTTTGCTTGGGCAAAAGCTACAGAAGGTATTACCTTTACCGATGCCAGTTATTCAACTAATGCCGTAAATGGTGTTAGTGCAGGTTTGTATATGGGGGCTTATCATTTTGCTCGCCCCGATAATAATCCTACTACTGCAAATGCTGTTTCAGAGGCTAATAATTTTTTAAGCTCAGCACAAACGCATATTTCTACTTGCGAATTAACACCCATACTTGATTACGAGGTATCTCCCAGCCTAACCTGGGCACAGCAAACAGCATGGATACAAACATGGATGAACACCGTGCAAGCAGCTACAGGCATTGTACCTATTTTATATACCTCGGGTTCCATTGCCAGCTCTTTAGGAAGTTCTTTAGCATCTTATTGCAAGCTTTGGATAGCAGACCCAGATGGGAGCTCTACCATTGCACCTGGTGCCAGTTATTTAGGGGTATGGAACCCTAATTGGGCTTTTAAACAATACTCATGGACAGGCACTGTCCCTGGAATTTCCGGAAATGTTGATATGGATGTTTTTAACGGTACACTGGTGGGCTTAAAAAGTTTAATGGGCTGTAGCACCACGCCACCTGTTTGTCATAAGTATTATACAAGTATACCATACACCACATCATTTGAGAACACGTGGTTATATGATAGCTGCAGTATTGGCGCAGAAAGAATGCCTGACAAATATTGGAAAAGTAAAATCGGAGGGACTTCTAGTTCTGGAAATGATTATTGGCATCGTTATGATTACACTGGAGTAGATTGGACAAGTATAGCCAGTGGTTCGTTTACACCAACTGCATCTTCTGGTTCATATTGTGCCCGATTTCGTAATGCACCTGCTACAGCAGGTACTACAGGCGCTTTGGATTTGTATGTCAATTTATCTGCACTTGGTACAAAACAAATTACTTTTGATTTTATGCATAAAGAATCATCTCCCGCCCCTTTTTCATTTGATGTCTTATTATCTGCAGACGGTGGCTCAACCTTTACGACAACCTTGTTAAGTATTACAACTTTGTCAACTTCAGGTTGGGTAACTCAAACGCTAACTACAACCGCTACTGCATCAACGAGTGTATTGCGTTTCATTGCTACTGATAAAGGAGCGCAAGATGTAGGCTTGGATAATTTAAACATCGTTTTAACATCAGCTCTATCCAGTATTGGCTCACAAACCAATGTGTTATGTAATGGTGGTGTAACAGGTCAGGCAAAGGTAAATGTAACAGGAGGAGTTAGTCCATATAGTTATACTTGGTCACCAAGTGGCGGAAACACATCAACAGCATCTGGTCTTGTAGCGGGTACATATACCTGTTTTATTATTGATGCTTCTTCTTCTTCATTAACTACTTCAAAAATATTTACAATTACACAACCGCCCGCCATCAATATAACGACAGTGGCAAACCCAAGTACAATATGCGTGGGTAGTTCCAGTACATTAACTGCTAACGGTAGCGGTGGTTTAGCGCCTTATACGTATACTTGGGTAGGAGGCGTTGCTAATAGCATAAACGTTGTTAACCCTCCTGCTACAAGCCTTTATACAGTGAACGTAAAAGATGCTAATAATTGTATTAAATCGCAAACCGTAAATTTAATTGTAAACCCATCGCCAGGTATAAGTGCTGTTTCAACGGCTAGTGCTATTTGTATAGGCCAAAGTGGGACTTTAACAGCAACAGGAGCAACAACCTATTCTTGGAATACTGGTTCCACAACGGCATCTATTTCTGTTACGCCAACAATAACAACAGCTTTTACAGTAATTGGTACAACAAATGGCTGCAGTAATACCAAAACAGTTAATATTACTGTCAATTCATTACCTAACGTTTCAGTAGCATCTACAACTATTTGTGTTGGATCGACAGGCACATTAGTAGCATCTGGAGCAAATACCTATACATGGAACACGGGTACAGTTGGGTCAAATTTATCTGTGTCACCAACAGTAAATACAAATTACACTGTCACGGGTACATCAACGGCTGGTTGTGTAAAAACAACTACAGCTGCTGTAGCGATTGGAACAGCGCCATCTATTGCTGTTAACTCAACGTCCATTTGTTCTGGTTCATCCGCTGTATTATCCGCTAGTGGAGTATCAACTTATACATGGAATACGGGAGCAACTACACCAACCATTATGGTTAGTCCATTATCATCTATCGTCTATACTGTTAGCGGTAATTTAATTGGCTGTAGCGCATCCGCAACAAAAACTGTGGGAGTTTCTGTTGTCAACAACCCAACTGTAACGGCAAATAATGCAACAGTATGTTCTGGATCTTCTGCTACTTTAACAGCAAATGGTGCTACAACTTATTCTTGGAATACTGGTTTAACAACGGCATCTATCTCTGTTATTCCAAGCATCAATACAACCTATACTGTAGTAGGTATTACAAACGGATGTATAAAAACTGTAACTACTTCTGTAGTAGTTAATCCTAATCCAATACTTGCTGTCGTTTCTAGTTCAACATTAATATGTTCTGGTCAAACTGCTACTTTAAATGTAAGTGGCGCCAATACTTATAGTTGGAGTACAGGGGCAACAACAGCTTCAATTTCCGTTTCACCTATAACTACAACAACATATTCGGTTCAAGGTATAAATACAAATAGCTGTATGAATACAGCAACAATAATTCAATCTATATCAACATGCACTGGTTTTAATAATCTTAACAAAAATGATAGTTATGAATTTAATATTTATCCTAATCCAACAAATGGAGAACTTAAAGTTTCTCTAAATTATCTAAATGAAAATACATTTATGGATGTATTTGACAATTTGGGTCAAGTGATTTATCATGAAAAAATATCTAATCTAAACACAATAATAGATTTAAATGAATATGCAGAAGGTGTATATTTTATTAAAATCACTAATAATATAAGTTCTTCGACTTTGAAATTTGTAATAATTAATTAAAAAACTTATACAGAGGCTTTAATTTCGTCTATAATCAACTGAATAGACACATTACCTCTAAAATCATTTTCTTTAATTTTATAAACGATATC
>JAYVDU010000338.1:0-31231 GCA_043749245.1 Bacteroidota bacterium
AAGTTATCCTGTGCAATCGTATGATGGTGGACACGAAACAGTTTTAGGAGTGTTTATCGGTTTTGTGATTGATAAGAAAAAGAAAAATCCGTATGCACCGAGTGCAATGAAATTACGTTTCGCCATTGCAAACAGCAACAAGTATATTGCAATCCCTGCCAGTTACAATAAAGACATTATGGCTATTAAAGGCGAGAGTGTTTCTATTTATGATAAAGGAATTGCCGAAACATATAACGAATGGGAAACAGCAGTAAAGGCAGGTACAGTAGATAGAAAGATACGCCACATCATTACAGGTAATTTACTTCAGGCATTCAGCGACTACAAAGGTAAGTTAGTAAGTTATACTACAATAGACGGTGCTACTAAAAAAGGTATCCTAATGCCCGATAACTGGATTCCGAAAGAAGAAACAAACGGTAAAGTAAATGTGCCGATTGGAAAAGCATTAAAGGTAGTTGCTTCATTAACCGTTGGTAATTCTATTAATACCAATAATGGTGTTGGAATAATTCGCCAGTCGAATTATTATAAAATTATTGTACCTGCATCGCATCAAAGGGGCGGTATGTTTTACAAGGATGCAGATATTTTGAAATTGGTGGAGAAAAACAATTTTGAAAAGCTATCTGATAAAATGGTCGCTTTAATGAACCTTAACAATATCAACAAACTGGTGGAGATATTACAAAACAAACACGGTAGCAACGTAACATTAAGTGCATCACAATTTGACATCATTAAAAAAGATTTACCGCATCATAAATCGAGTGAGCGCAAACCATTACCGAAAGCCGAAATAATACACGAAGAATTTATTGAACCTTCTACTAACGAACTGGAATTAGAAGCAATGGCACTTGAACTTGAATTAGAACTATTAGAATTTTAAAAACAGAAGCAATGATAACCGCAAACAACTACTACAATCAAATTAACAGCATTGGCGCAAACCAATTGCCACCAACTCTTTTAAAGAGCCACGAATTAGTAAACAAAGTAACTCAAGAGGGTGCAAGTTGGGAAACTTACAACGGTAACAGTACAATCAAACGAATGATTGATTTGTATTTTACAAAGCTCAATGAATATGCCGAACAACATAAACCGAAACGAACTATAAAAAATGAAGCTCCTAAACGTGAAGTAAAAACAGCCCAACCAAAATCAAACATTGCTCCACCGAAAAAGACGGTAAAAGCTAAAAAGGTTGATACTGCTAATCAGGTAGAGCATATTGAAGATGAGTTAAAATTCATCAAACGCTTTACGTTGTTGAATGGAAAAACAAAAACAGCCGAGCAAGTTTTAGGGTTTTTAAACAGCGTACAAAAAGCAATTATTGAAAAACGTATTCGTAAAACTTCTCCGTATGCGAATGAAATAAAAATCATTCAGGAAAAATTGGTACAAGTTTACAATGCTATGGGTACAAGTATTCAAATCCATTTAAAGCCTGAAACAATGGAGAAAATGATTAAGCTCGTTAAGAGTGAAAAGGTAATGCCCTCAATTAAATTCATCAAACGCTATGTGAGTTTACAAGGTAAAGTTGGTGTAAAAGACAAGGCAAAGAAATTATTAGATGATATGCAAAAGGCAGTTAAACAAGGTGTTTTAACCAAAGCCGATAAATATTCCGATAAAGTAAATGCAATGTACTTAAACCTGCATAACCTAATTACCAAGCCGAAACAACACGATGCGTTAGATATTAGCAAACACGAATTAAACGGATTGATGGGCATTTTAAATTCCTGTGGTTGCGGATGTAATGGTTTAAATGGTGTTGAGGACGAAGAAGAGCAAAGCCGACCTGCTAATCAAATTATGAATAGTATTGATTTTGCAAAGATGCAATTTGATAGTATCGGATTCAAAGGTAAGTGGCTTGATTTTATAGGCGACCCTGCACAAGGATTTACCGCTATGGTTTTCGGAAAACCTAAAATGGGTAAATCTTATTTGTGTATTGACTTCGCAGGTTATTTATCTCGCAATCACGGAAAGGTTCTCTATGTAGCCAAAGAAGAAAAACTTGATGCAACACTTCAAAAGAAATTGAACGATACAAATGTGAAGAACCCTAACTTATTTGTGAGTGATTATTTGCCCAGCAACTTATCTGAATTTGATTATGTGTTTCTTGATAGCGTAAATAAAATGGAGCTTCAGCCGAACGATTTAGAAGCTCTTAAAACGAACTTCCCGAATGTTTCCTTTATCTATGTATTCCAAACCACAAAGGAGGGTAATTTCAGAGGTTCTAACCACTTTCAACACGATGTAGATGTAGTTATTGAAATACCCGAAAAAGGTAGAGCTACTCAAAACGGTCGCTTTAATCAGGGTGGGGAGATGCAGATATTTGATGAGGATGGAAGTAGTCCAGTAAATGAGTTAAATGGGGTTAGTCGTAAAAAAAAGAACGCTTCAAGATTTCCTGACTGGACAGAGCCAAAGGATTTAAACGCTTCCGACTGGCGCAGTTTAAAAATCATCAAAAAATATTACGATGAGGGGGATTATCAAAGTGCAATGAACCACGCAATGTATAATTCCGATACGGAAATCAGGGAGGCTATTCCACCGAATGTATGGCTTGAAATTGGCGGACAATTAACTCCTACTGGCAGAGAGCGGTTAAGGGTGTTATTGGAAACTTATCCTGAAAAGTAAAAAAAACTCATTGAAAGTAAAAAAGGTCGGAATTTTCGATCTTTTTTATTCAATAATACCATCAACAAGGTATTTACAAAACATTATTTATAGCTATCTTTACAGTCGATGAAATTCTTTTTACATAAAATACTTGTTGTCATAATTGGGGTGTGTTTTCTTTCAGCATACTTTGAATTTAATGATGTAGAGAAAAAACAGAATTATGAAAAGGAAACACATACTTATATTTCAGCCGAAAAACAGGCTCATATATTTTCAATAAAGAAAATCGAAAAAAATCCTATTGTTTTTTTAAACTTTGAAACAGTTATTTCAAAACGTTTTTCCGAAAAGCAAATAGCTAAAGTTTATTCCCCTCCTCCAATTATTACCCAACAACTATTTCTTAAACATTCCGTTTTTCTCATTTGATTTTATGCTTTTTTATTCGAGTGTTTCTAATTAGCACTCTTTATTTCTACGCATAATACAAATGATACTTTAAATGAGAAAACTGATATTACTGACGCTATTCGTAGCGAATTCAATCTATGCACAAAATACCTTTAAAATTAAGGTAATAGATGGGCATAACCAACAAAGCATTCCAGGTGCAATTGTGCAAATTGAAAATACAAATAGTGCAACAAGCACAGATTCTTTAGGATTTGCCGAACTTAAAAACATACCCGATGGCGAACAAAAACTATTATGTAGTTTTATTGGGTTTAGAAAATTTGAAATAAAAATTGTTTTTCCTTATCAAAAAAATCAGCCTCTCATTATAGAGTTAGAATCGGAATCAGAAGAATTAAACGAGGTAGTTATTTCTACAACTCGTGGTAACAGGACAATATCCGACATTCCAACACGCATAGAATTAATAAGCGGAGAAGAATTAGAAGAAAAAACATCTATGCAACCGGGCAATATTAAAATGATTTTAAGCGAAAGCACAGGCATTCAAACACAACAAACATCAGTATCATCGGGTAATACAACTATTCGTATTCAAGGCTTGGACGGACGATACACACAGATATTAAAAGACGGGCTTCCTTTATATTCAGGTTTTGCAGGTGGATTAAGTCTTTTACAAATACCTCCATTGGATTTAAAACAAGTGGAAGTAGTTAAAGGTTCTGCATCTACACTCTATGGTGGTGGAGCTATTGCAGGGCTTATCAATTTAATACCAAAAGAACCAACACAAGAAAGGGAGTTTACAATTTTAGCGAATGGTTCTTCAGCATTGGGATTGGATTTAAGTACATTTTATGCTCAACGGTTTAAAAAATTTGGCTTAACATTATTAGGAAGCAAAAATTCCAATGAAGCATACGACCCTTCAGGTGTAGGATTTTCGGCTATTCCTAAATTTAACCGATATAGTTTTAATCCGAAATTATTTTATTATTTCAACGAGAGAACTAAATTAAAATTTGGTGTGGATGGAAACACCGAAGTACGAACAGGTGGAGATATGCAATATCTCAAAAACAAAGGCGATAGCATTCATGCCTATTATGAGCAAAACAATTCTAAACGATTAACTTCTCAGTTAGGATTTGAACACAAGCTAAATTCAAATTCAAGTTTCAATATCAAAAACAGCGTGAGTTGGTTTGACCGCACTATAAAACAACGTGCGTATGAATTTGGTGGCAATCAACTATCCACTTTCAGCGAGATAAATTACATAAATCACAAACAACGTAGCGAATGGATTACAGGATTAAATGTTTGGACAGACCAATTTAATGAACGCAACAATAACGTAAACAGATTAAGGGATTTTAATAGCGTTACTACTGGCGGTTTTGTTCAAAATACGTTTAACGTAAAAGAATGGTTTGTTTTAGAAAGTGGTTTAAGGCTTGATTATGCGATGATAAAATCCGCTAATAATGGTAACTACAACGATTATTTTATTTTGCCAAGATTATCTGCCTTGTTTAAAATAAACCCAAAAGTAACATCGAGAATTGGTGGCGGATTAGGTTATAAAACACCAACTGTGTTTAATGAAAAAGCCGAAGAACAAGTTTTTAGAAATGTTCAACCAGTCAATTTTAACAATGTAAAAGCCGAACGTAGTTATGGTGCAAATGCGGACATAAACTACCGAACTTCTTTTGCCGATGAGTGGACATTCAGCATCAATCAAATGGTGTTTTACACATACTTGAATCAGCCATTGGTATTTAATAAAGATAGCTTAGTAAACAATATTTATCATTTTGAAAATGCCAATGGACATATTGATGCTTATGGTACAGAAACCAATATCAAAATAGGTAAAGGTTGGTTTAAAGCCTATTTAGGATATACCTATGTTATGGCTCAAACCCATTATGGTGGGGAAATAATGCAAGTGCCACTAACAGCCAACAATCGTGTTAATTTTACATTACTCATAGAAAAAGAAAAGAAATTCAGAATTGCTTTTGAAGCCTTTTATGTTAGCCCTCAACAATTGAGCAATGGTTTAAAAAGTCCTGATTACTGGATTACTGGAATATCAGCAGAAAAAAAATGGAAACATTTTAGTTTGTTTGTTAATGCTGAAAACTATACAGATACTCGTCAAACCCGATTTGGCTCAATATACACAGGCACAATAACCAATCCGCAGTTTAACCAAATATACGCTCCTTTAGATGGTTTTATTTTTAATGGTGGAATAAAGATAAATTTATAGTCGTGAAAATAATAACAAGAAATATTTGGATTCTTTCAATCGTAAGTTTATTTACCGATGTAGCAAGTGAAATGCTTTATCCTGTGATGCCGATTTATTTGAAAACAATAGGTTTTTCTATTATTTTAATTGGAGTATTAGAAGGCTTTGCAGAAGCCACCGCAGGATTAAGTAAAGGATACTTTGGTAGTTTAAGCGATAACAAAGGAAAGCGGTTACCGTTTGTTCAAATAGGATATGCCTTTAGTGCTATCTCAAAACCAATGATGGCAATATTGGTTTACCCAATGTGGATATTTTTCGCACGAACCATTGATAGATTGGGTAAAGGAGTAAGAACTGGCGCAAGAGATGCGTTATTATCGGATGAAGCAACTCCACAAACAAAAGGAAGAGTATTCGGCTTCCACCGTTCAATGGACACGTTAGGTGCAGTTATTGGACCTTTATTAGCGTTAGTTTATTTGGCGTATTACCCCAACGATTATAAAACACTTTTCTTTATTGCATTCTTTCCGGGTATTATTGCAATCGCATTTACCTTTCTCATAAAGGAAAAACAAAAAGAACAATCGAAACCCAAAACAAAAACACGGTTATTGGATTTTGTTAGGTACTGGAAAGAAAGCCCTGCTACCTATCGTAAATTGGTAGGAGCTTTGTTAGTTTTTACGTTATTCAATAGCTCCGATGTATTCTTATTACTAAAGATTAAAGAAGCTGGATTTAATGATGCTACCGTTATTGGCGTTTATGTTTTTTACAATCTAATTTATGCTTTGTTCGCCTATCCATTAGGGATTTTAGCCGACAAAATAGGGATGAAAAAAATATTTATTTCAGGCTTAGTTTTATTTGCAGTTGTTTATGTTGGGATGGCTTATGCAGAAAGCAAAGTAGTTTTCATAGCATTATTCTTTTTATATGGTATTTATGCAGCGGCAACGGAGGGAATTGCAAAGGCGTGGATTACTAATATCTGTAAAAAAGAAAATACCGCAACTGCTATTGGCACTTATACAGCTTTTCAAAGCATAGCTACATTAATTGCAAGTTCTTTGGCAGGTGTGATATGGTTTTCGTTCGGAGCTTCGGCAACATTCTTATTGAGTGGTATTGCAGCAATTTCAATTTCAATTTATATTACCTTCCAAAAATCGTAAAACTCTTTAAGCAAAAACGTTGCTCTGCCATATTTTAAATTCTTGCACCTGCTTGATATGTGTTTCTAATATGCTCATAAACTAAATTTGTTTTTATATCTATTTCAGGAATTGCATAAGTTGTTTCGGGCAAATTCCCATAGAGGTAATCATAAATTTCTTTTTGAACTGCTGCTGAAATTTGAGTTTTTTCCGCCCATTTTTCAATGTTTAATTTTTCTTGTTTAAGTTTAGTTAATAGTTCAACCGAAACTTTTTTTACAGCTTCTTTATCTTTTTTGTTTAATTCAGGCTTTTTCAATAAATCAAATATCGCCAACTCTTCCTCCGTTAAATTTTCTTCAATGGTCCTTTTTTGTTCGTCAGTTAGAGCATTAACAAAATCAACAAGACTGTTAAATGTTTGCTCAATTGTTACAGTATCTTTCCCTCTGTTATACTCATCAATTATTTCCTGATACTTTTTGTAAAAATCTACACGAGTAGGATTTTTCGCAATCATATCTTGCAATCGTTGTTCTATTTTATCTTTCAATAATTGTACGGTAGTATTCTTTTTGTCGGATTGAAGAAAATTGGCTTTCAATTTATCAAAGTCTAAACCGCTTAAATCAATGAATTTTTGTATGCTATTCGGATTAGGTTCGGCAACAATATTATTAACTGAAGCATCAACAATGCTCTGTATTTTCAGCATAATTTCAGCTATGTCGGCATTTTCAACATTATCCTGTATTCTTGAATAGATAACATCTATTGCCTCTTTGGTTTGCATATACCTGTTGGCAATATCTTTTTTATGTAAAATGGCTTTGTACTTTTTAAATACCTCACGAGCCATTATCTCATATTTCTTTTTAGTGTCATCGCTTTTGTACACTAAATCAACTGCTTTAGCTATTTCCGCAATTTTTTGAAAACCGTTTGCATCAATAAGCTCCTGTAAAGTATAGCCTAATTCAAACAAATAGTTTTTAGTTTCTTCAATTACTTCTTTTAATTCTGCTTCTAAAACTTCAATCGGTCTTATCGGTGGTTCAGGCGTTTCGCCCCCTCCACCAGTTCCGCCAGTATAATCGCCTTTGCCATATATTGCAAGAGCATCTGTTAATGCTTTGTAGCTTTCAATATAATCTACGATTAAACCATTGTTTTTGCCTTCGTGAACTCTATTAGCCCTTGCGATGGTTTGCATTAGTGTATGAGCCTTTAATGGCTTATCTAAATACAATGTAGAAAGTGATGGTACATCAAATCCTGTAATCCACATCGCACAAACAATGGCTAACCTAAACGGATGGTCTTCATCTTTAAAATCTGTTTCTAAATCACGAGAGTTCATTTTCTCTCTATGCGGCTCTATATCTAATTGCCAATCACGGAATTTTTTAATTTCGTTTTGCTCGTTACTAACAACAACACATACTTCCGTTTCTTTTATCCATTCTAACTCTCTATTCATTTCAAGCATCTGCATTTCATCAGTTGCTTTTTTAATTTGTTTTTCAAAGTTGATAGCATATTCAGCCCAATGCTTCGCAATAAGGTCATACATTCTAACACAGGTAATTTTATCAATGCAAACTAACATTGCTTTACCACCACCTACTTTATCATTTATTTTTCCTCTGCTATTAAAATGTTCAACGAGGTCTTTTGCAATACTGTTTAATCGTTTCTCTGCTGTTAGTATTGGATATTCACGAGCAAACAAATATTCTAATTTTGACTGTTGGTCTTCATCAACATCAGCATCATCAATTGCTTGACGAATCTGATTATTAATTTCAGGATTCCTTAAATCTAAATTATCCCCTCTGTTTTCATAATAAAGCGGAACTGTTGCACCGTCTTCAATAGAACGCTTAAAATCGTAGGTAGAAACATAGTCGCCAAAAATTCTTTTGGTAAGCTCATCATCTTTAAACAATGGTGTGCCTGTAAAGCCAATAAAAGAAGCATTAGGAACAGCATTACGCATATTTAAAGCCAAACTTCCGCCCTGTGTTCTATGTGCCTCGTCAGACATTACAATAATATTATCTCTTGATGTTAATTCAGGATATTGAGTGCCTTTAGGAGTATAAAATTTATGTACAATTGTAAAGATATATCGGTGGTCTTCCTGTAATAAGGTTTTAAGATGTTCGCCATCTTTAGCCCTTACCTTTGGATTATTAACCGCACCAACACCTGCAAATGTTCCGTATATCTGTTTGTCTAATTCTTTTCTATCGGTAGCTATTACAAATGTGTAAGCCTTGTTTAATTTACGATGCGCCTTTTGAGCAAAGAAAACCATTGAATATGATTTACCACTTCCTTGAGTATGCCAAAACACACCCAATCGCCCCTCCAATTCTTTCATATTGTTTACGGAAGCAATAGCTTTGTTTACGCCAATAAATTGATGGTTTCGTGCTACCAGTTTAATTACTTTACCCATACTGTCATCAAACAGAATAAAGTTTTCAAACAAATCCATCAATCTGTTTTTTTCGCAAGTACCTCTTAAAATAGTTTCTAAACTTACAATCCCCTCTTCTTCTTCCTTAATTCTTTTCCAGTCGTTAAAGTGTTCAAATTTACTTGTGATTCCGCCTATTTTACTATCAATACCATTACTTAAAATAATGAATGCGTTGTAATGAAATAATTTCGGAATAGTGTCTTTATAATCCGTAAAATTATCATTGTACGCATTTTGAACACTTATTTTTACCGATTTTAATTCAATAAAAATTAAAGGGATACCATTTACAAAACATATTAAGTCCGGTCGTTTCTCTCTGTTTGCTTTTCCAGTAACCCATAGTTGGCTAACTAATAAAAAGTGATTGTTTTCGTAATTATCAAAATCAAATACTTTTAATTTTTTATTAGTAATTAATTCTCCTTTCTCATTTTTATAATCAACCGATACACCATCTCTGAACTCGTGATATTTTTCCCTGTTAATTTCGGCAATAGATTGAAACGAAGATTGACTTACAATTTTTTCAATTGCGTTTTGATACGCTTGAGCAGGTAAATTAGGATTGTACTTTTCTAATGCGTTTTTTAAATAACGAATTAAAACAATTTCCGATTTAGCTGTTCTGCCTAATGTTCCAGTTGAACCAAAGGTTTCACTATCATAAGCAAAAACGTACTCCCACCCCAATTGTTCAGTAAACAACTGGATAGATGTTTGTTCTATTAATTTATCTTCTGTATAATCTTTTGACATATTGTTGATAATCAGTTGTTTATCTATTTTTTAGATTTCAACATTAAATTTTTAATAATTAACATCAAAATCATTTTGATTTTCTAAAATTGTATTACATTTGTTTCAGCTTAGTAACCATACCTCAAAATTGTAAGTGTTAAAAAAGTAAAGAAACCGTTCAGTTATACTGTGCGGTTTTCGCTTTTTAAATAGTCGCTGTATTCTTTCATTAATTTTTCCTTTCGATGTTTTTGTAACACTAAATATGCTGTCCAAGGTAATATATAATCTTTTCTTTGGGCAAGTATTACTAAGTACTCTTCCTTTTCGTGCCATATTAAAATTCTTGTTTCTGTGCCTCTTTGGTTTTTCCAAACTTTTAAATCTATATGCACAGAGTTATCAATTATTGGTCTTGGAAAAGGTATTCTTTCCATTCTTCTTAAATCGGGTTCTCGGTCGTTTTCAATATCTCCACTGTGTGTCATGTGATAAAAAGTATATTCCTTCCCTTCAATAATAGGATACTTTTTTAGCCCTAACCTAACGCCTTGAAAAGTTGGCTTAGAACGCACAAAATCTTTATTAAACACATTATATACCTCTTCAAAATACGTTTGAATATTCCCTCTGTAATCTTCTAAAAGTATTAAATTAGGTAGCTCAAAAGTTTTAGCCAAAGACGTTGCCATTTCATTATCCATTTGCAAGCCCTCCTTTTATTTGTGGATTCCAAATAAATATATTGAATTTAGATTCCTGTGTAAGTGTTGATTTTAGTAATGAATATTTTGAACGATGTTTTATCTTTTCTATCAACTCTAATTTAGCTTTACTTTCATTAAGATTACGATGCACATAAGAAACCGCCCCAATCAACAAATCAGCTAATTGTATTAACTCTACTTCGTGCGAACGTACTTGCTGTATATTTTTAATAATTTGTTTTGAATAATCGTAATGATTATTTGATAAAACATTATGTAAATTCTTAACCTTCTCGGTGCTTTTGGTGTCTTTTATATCTATAAAAATATTATGCCCATTTATTGGGTTTAAAATTACTTTAAGCATATTAAAATACATTTTGTAATAAAACTGGTCGTGTGTTTGCTCATACAACTGATGGTTTAATTGTGTTTTGTCGGGTACAATTAAAATTCTAAAATGCAAATCATCATCATCAAAAAAGAAATCAATTAATTCTTTATAAAACTCAATTTTTGTTTTAGAAACCTTCGTCCATTTAATTTCAAAAGCAGGTTTATGAAAATGGTTATTTTTATTGAAGGTAGGCTTTAAACCGTGTTTTAACTTTATTTCCTTTATACGTTCAAAAATTTCTTGTTTACGAATAGCAGGACACCATACCGCACCAACTGCCATTATTTTATTACCATCGTTTAATAAGTGGCAACTCTCATCGCAATAAATATTTATTTGTTCTCTCATTTTATAATTCTATTTCTCCATTCATTAATCGTGGCAATAAAATATCACGAGCTTCTTTTAGTTTGTTATTTTGCTCACTTAATCCAATTATTAAATTAAATATTGGAGTTGAAAATTTTTCAAAATAATTAAGTTCGCTTATTGTTGGCATATTAAACTTAATTTCTTTTATCGCACTTCCAGCGTGTAAAATCGTACTTCCCCTTGCGTGTTCTTTAATCGTTTTTTGAGAGCTGTCCGATTTCAATAAACAATAAATAAATGAAGATGTAAGAATACTATTACTTACTACTTTCCTTATTCCAGTAGAATAAGCTCCAGTCAAACCAATTTTCACGATGCCAACTGTACCATCTAAAGAAATTAAAACATCATTTGATGACGCTATACTTTTATTTACTAATTCGACAGGAACGAAAACATTAGAACTTCTTTTACTTAAATCTCCTACTCGTAAAAAAGGAATAGAATTCTCTATTCGACTATCCAAGTAATTATGCGCTCCGGGTTCAACCCCTTTTACAAAATCAACATAATTAAATAGTAAATATTTTTTCGTGTCTGAATAATTTAATTTAATGAAAAACATTTGGAGAGCTTCTTCCAGTAATTCTATTCTTGTAGAATTGTTTGCTATCAGACGGTCGTAATTGAATAAGGTATCGGCAATTATTTTTTGTGTTTTAACTTTTGGAGTGGGTATTTTAAAAGAAAGGAGTTTTTCAAGACTGAGATTTTCTCTCGCAGTACCTTCGGCAATACTCTTTAGATGCAATTTTACAGTATCAAAATAATATTTAATATACCTAACATCACTTACACTTTCATTTGCTACAAAGCCAATAACACTATCAGGAAAACAAGCATCTATTCCTAAAATTGCTGTTTCCGCTGTATTTGCACCAACAATTGAAATACACATTGTTCCATTCTTCCAAAGTTTACTTTGAGCTAAACCTACTTCATTGTAGGTTTGATTAAATTCTTTAATATAGAAATTTGCCTTTTGTATATCTCCAGTTTGTATAAAGGGATAATTTCCGTTATATAAAATATCGGCATTTCGAGGTCTATGGCGAGATTTTCCCCTTCCAACAAATCCTAATTCGTTTAATGTTTTCATTTCCCAATTACTCATAACCCCATCTCCTCCAAATTACTTTGTATAACATCAGCTAATTCATTCGCTTCTATATTCAAATCGTGTAATTCAATCTTTATTTCTGATAATCGAGCTTCGTAATCAAATCCTTCATCAAGTACATTAGCCACTCCAACATATCTGCCGGGTGTTAGACTGTATTCTTTCTCTGCAACATCTTTTACATTAACTACTTTACATAATCCCTCTACGTTATTGTAATTTCCATCAGGAAAACGTGTTGAAAGCCATTGCCAATGTTGATAATAGTAAAGCGCTTGTTTTATTTGTTCTACTAATTCCTTTTTTGAAACTTCAATATTTTTAAAGTTATTCTTCGCAACACTTCTATTCCACTCGTTCTCTTTAGTAGCTTCAATTTCTTCTTTTGTTTTAGCTATTATTTTGGCAAAGTGTTCTGTTTGTTTTTGTAGAGCTTTTAATTGTTGTGCAATTGGTTCAAAATCCGAATTTATTTTTACTACATTAATCTCATTAAATATTTTTTCAATTATTTTTTTCTCTTTTTCTAACTCTGTTACAACGATACTCTTTTTATCATTTTTGAAATGCTCAATTATAGAATTAAGCATCTCATTTGTGCTTTTAGAGAAAGGTGTGTATTTATCTTTTAATTTATTAGCGTAGCTTGTATAAGATTTTGAGTATGTTGTAAGTGCATTTTGAAAATACTTGTTGTTTCCCCTATATAAATGAATAATAGCCGTTAAATTTTTTAATTGTTCGGGACTAAAGTCATTAATTTTACTCGTTACTTTTCTATACACATTTCGTGCATCCAACATCAGTATTTTATCTTTTCTTTTTTTGTCGGTTTCCTTTGCACGGTCATAAAAATATAGCGTACAAGGTAATGTGCGTGTATAGAAAAAATTATTGCCTATTGAAATCATTATATCAACTGCACCAGTTTCAACTAATTTCTGTCTTATTAATTTTTCAGAGTGCCCTGCATCACTTGCTGAACTTGCCATTACAAACCCTGCCCTTCCTTTTGGGTTCAAATAAGAATAGAAATATTGCATCCAAAGGTAGTTTGCGTTATCATTTTTCGGTAAACCAAATGGTAAGCGTGCATCTTTCTTTACATAATCTTTATCCTTATCAACTCCATCAACATTAAACGGAGGATTAGCCATTACAAAATCACATTTCCCAATCAGGTTATGTTTATCTTCATAAAATGAATTCCCTTCCTGTACATCGCCTTCTAAACCGTGCACAGCTAAATTCATTTTGGCTAACTTGGTATTAGTATCCGTTTTTTCTTGCCCGTAAAAAGTAATTTTTTCATTAGGGTCAGCTCCTTCTTCTTCAATAAAATGACCTGTTTGAACCACCATACCTGCACTTCCACAAGCAGGGTCTAAAATAATTCCGTTATTTGGTTCTATCACATTTACAATTAAACTAACTAAAGAAGTTGGTGTGAAAAATTCGCCTCCTTCTTGCGCTCCACTCATAGCAAACTTATTTAGGAAAAATTCATAAATTTTTCCAATTAAATCTCCATCGGCTTTTTGTAAAGCCTCTTTATTAAATATGCGTAGCAACTCTCGTAGTAAGTCGTTATCAAAAATATTAAAGTTGCGGGGTAATACACCTTGTAAGTTGGTGTACTCTTCCTCAATACTTTTCATCGCTTCGTTAATGGCTTCTCCTGCATCTTTACTTTCAGGTAGATTAACCAAATAATCAAATCGAGCTATTTCAGGTAAGAAAATTGCTTTTTGTGAAAGAAAATCATTTTTAGCTAATGGTCGTTTTACACCACCACGAGAGGGAAGCGTAGGTTCAATTTTTTCTTTAACTATTAAAAAACGATTGTATGCGTGGCGTAAAAAAATAAGCCCTAATACAGGCATACTGTATTCGGCAGCAGTTAATTTTGAATTGGCTCTTAATTGGTCAGCGGCTTCCCAAAGGTCATTTTCAAGTTTATTCAGTTGTATTGAATCTATCATATATACAGCTCTTTTATAAGCGATTTAGCTTTTTGTTTATTAATCTTTTTAATTTTTTCTATGTACATCAATTGTCCTTTTTTACTTGCTTCGCTTGATGTTGTATCCTGAAATTTAGTTTTAGTTTTCTTTGCTAAAGCAAGGTTATTAGCTTTTACAATTACGCCAGTTACTTCAGGATTTTTTGTTTTATAATTTGTTTTTTTATGGCTAATAGTAAAACCATCATCAGTAATTATTTTTAGAAAATCGGGTATCAATGTTTTAAAATCTTCTTTAGATGAAACTACCACATCATCAATGTAGGTAGAGAACTTCATACTTTTAGTTTTTGCTAAAGCATTAAGTTTATCGCCAGTGTTTTCAAAAATTAAATTAGCAATGTATGATGAAGTAGGTATGCCTTGTGGTAATTTACCTTTGTATGTAGTAAGTTGAGTTAATACAGAGGCAACATCGTTAGAGAATTTTTTTGCTTTAAAAAAACCAAATACTCTTGGATGGCGGATTGACGGATAAAAGTTTTTTAAATCCGTGTTGAAAAAATGTTTGTTGCCTTGATGATATTTTGCGTGAAGTACGTTATCTCTGCGTCTTACTGCACCGAAAGCATATTTAGGCATTGGAATATTTTTTAAAATATTCGTATTGATTCTTTTTTGAATTTCTTTTAAACGCCCTTTGCTTGGATGAATAATTCGGTATTCAATTTCTCCGTTTTTATTTAAGCGTGGTTTACCATCCTTTAACTTTGGTTCTTTACTCTCATAATAGTAATCGTCAATCTTACCGATGATTTTTTCAAATTCGGTAACATCAATTTTGAGTGTATATGCCAAGTGTTTTAAAGTATGTATCATACAAAATCAAGCGGTTTCAGGAATAAAAAATTCTTTAACCATTGATTGAACAGATGGCACGAGTAATTTGTAAGCGGATTGTTTTTCGGGACTAATATCTTTTTGGTCGAGAGCCATAAAGAATAAAATTGGAAGTGGCATTTCAAGTTTCCTTGCAATCACTTCTAAAGTTGCGATGGTTGGTTCTTTTAAATTGTTTTCTACCTGCGATAAGTAAGTTGGAGAGATGTCGCACAGCTCCGCAAAAGCATTTTGTTTAATCTGCTTTTGTTTTCTCGCATTTTTTATTGCGCTTCCTAAATCCATAATATTTTGAGTTTAAAATGTTAAAAAAAAATTAGGGTGTCAGTTTACATTAAGTCCTTGAGAGCATCACCAGCAACGAAGAATTTTGAAATTAACTCAACTACTTTAATCAAAAGCTCAAGTTTGGGCTTTGATTTTCCATCGTTGAGTTTTTTAAACTCTTCTAATGTTGTAATACAATCTTGTAAAAGAACTCTGTCATCTACTGAGAGTGAATAACGGTTCGTTGAAATGAAGGCATTAATACCTCGTATTAATCCATCCACGCTGTTTTGAGTAAGTGCTATCTGCATCTTTTTATTGATTTAATGAATTGCTGAATTGCAATTCTGCTTAATACTGCAACTCTTCATTACATCAATACCGGAACTAAACCATAAGCGTTATTCACTACTACACCCCAAAAATTTCTGCTTTTAAAAAAAGACTTAATTAAATAATGATATTGAAATGGGAGGGATTAGATTACTACTAATTACTCTACTTACAATTGCACGACCTAAATGAACCACTTGGGTTGTGTTCTAAAAATAGAACACTTAACTGTTTGGTTAGCTCCAGTTTTACTCTTAACAACATTTCAATGAACTTTTATAATGCAAATGTACTAAAATTTAACTGACAGTTAAATAAAAAGTGTATTTATTTTACAAATAAATCATAACTATCTGATAATCAATATATTTAATTTTTATTGATTGGAATAAATGATTAAGAAAAACAAAAAGGTACTTTTGCTTACCGAATTAAAATTAAAAAGAAGTAAAGTTTACTGGGGCTCAATATTTAAGTAAGGTTCTAAATTGGCTAAAATCTCGATGTCATCTAACAATTGTTTCGATATTTCGTCAGTAGTGCCCACCAAAGCGGGGATTTCAAATATCATGTTTGAATCCCCGGTTTTTATTTCCGCTGCATCCTTAGATAATTGCGAGAAGTAGCGGATCACAAAATTCACTTCCTTGGTTCGACATCTGTTGTTTTTCTTATCATACTGAATACCCTCCGGAAATACCACTCTTTGCATTATCACCCTATCCTTAAAAGTCAGGATATCCCACATTTTATGCAGGTTACACGCCATTTCAAAAGCAACATCTATGCATTTTTCAAGGTTCGACACTCGTTTTCCCGATTCATTGTGGGCTTCCTCCAATTTCTTTAGTTCCTCCCTGTAAAGGATACCGTACTTTTGGTAAAGATCAAGGGTAATTTCCTCCGCCATAAACCGTTCTTCCAATCTTTCGATCTTGCGTTTAACCTCCATGATTTGACCCCTCATTTTTTCCTTATTTTCTTCCCTCTCCCGGTTGATTTTATTGTAGGTGGCTATTACCTGCTTTTTAAGGAAATCCTTTGTATTTGGCAGTAATTCGAGCTTTAGGAATTCAAGGGTTCTTTTAAAACTTTCGTGAAGTGCATTTCCGCTTTTATTATTGCAGCAGCCTTTGGTGTTGCATTTGTAATACGGCAGGTTTTTGGCTTTTATCACATAGCCTCGCATAGGTTGCGCACATTTATAGCATTTTAAGAACCCTTTTAACGGAATAGGCTCGTTTTCAAATTGAAGGCTATATCCATGTTCGTTTTTGTCTACCTCAATATTCGCTTTAATAAATAGTTCGTGTGAAATTAAGGGTTCATGTACTCCTTTCACCAATTTGCCCTCTAAAAGTTTGTGGGACATATAACCGCAGTACCAAGGGTTCCTCATAAATTCGGCAATCCTTCTATCATCAACCACCAATCCAAACAAAAGTAGTCGCCTAGCAATTTCTGCCGAAGAAAGCTTTTCAAAGGCTTTCCACTCAAAAGCCTTCTTGAAAATTCTTCCTTTTTCATTTATGACGATTTTGTTTTTTCCTTCCTGCCTTACAATTTCGTATCCATAAGGAGCCTTACCTATCCATCTTCCGGTTTGCATCGCCTCTTTCATTCCGGCAACACACTTTTCCCTTCGTAGTTGGTTATCGTATTCGCTAAAAATAAATTGAATGTTCTGCTGCAACTTTCCACTTGGGGTAGAAGTATCTGTTGGCTGACTTACTGCTTGCAAAGTAACACCTTGTTTTTTTAGTTGCTCGGTTATATAAATTGCATTTCCTCCCGACCGAGAAAATCGATCAACTGAATAAACAATAATGGTTGAGATCTTCTCCCTACTCCTTTTTACAAAAGAAAGCATACTATTGAATTGCTTTCGTTCATCATTTTTTGCACTTTCATAGGTTCCTCCAAAATAACCTTTTACTACAAGATTATTTTTGATAGCAAATTGGTCACACGCTTTTCGCTGGGTTTCTAAACTGAGATTATTATCAGCTTGTTCTTTTGTTGATACCCTTGTGTAGATGACACACATGTTTGTTCGTTCATCTACCTGAACTTTACCCCGTGCAAATCGTTCTAAATTTTTTGGTTGCATCATGCTGCAAGTTTTATATGGTTACTACTATTTAAGTCTATCACCATTTCGTTTTCGTCTTCACAACAATTAATTTTTCTGTGAGTCTGATAAACCAAATAACTATAGGTTTTTAAAAATTCAATAATTTGCAATATTTCTTCATTACTAAATTTTTCGAATTCAGGACTCTGTCTTAATTCTTCAAGCGTCAAATCACTTTCACGGTTGAACTCGTTTTCTTTATCAATCTTTCTCATGGGGCTTTCTAAATGGAAAATAAGTACTCTTTTGGGAACGTGGTAGCGATTCCGACTTTATTTTTTTGAGAAAAAAAATAAAGGGAATAAACTTGCACGTTCAAAACATAAATGCCATACTCAATGGCAAATACGGCTAAGAATCGTCTATTTTATGGGGATATGGGGTATAACAAAACACAAAGCAAAACTATGCCCATGCTTTAGGAAGGTTTCATTGTTTGAGGATTTGCCTTGAGCGTTTTCGAGCTGTTCTTAAAAGCTTTGTGAAGTTTTAGGAAGATTGTTAAAGTGACTAATTAGAAAAATCTTTTTTAGATTTAGTTAAAACAGATTTAATTTTTTTAAATTCTTCGTTTGATATTTTATATCACTTAAATTTTCACAAAATTTTTCTAAAACATTGATTTTGAATACCAATATGAGAAATGGCTAAAAAGCTGACAATCATCCGGTTAAAATTCGTATATTTCAACCTCTCATATTAAAAATATAATATGCACAACCTTATAAACAATTAATGGCTAAAGTACCTAAATACATTCCCGACACCCCACATGGAGATGATTTTTTTAAAATTCATTCTCAAATTGCGGAGATGTTACAAAAAACTATTGTAGCAGAAGACGTTTCAAAAAATTCTTTTACATTAGGATTATTAGGATCGTGGGGAAGCGGAAAAAGTTTAACTGTTGGGAAGCTTAGGGAGAAAATTTCTGTTAATCAAAATATTTTATTCATTGAATTTGATGTATGGAAATATGTTGACACTTCTTTATATCGGAGTATTTTAATTGATTTTGAAAAAGACTTAAGAATTAAAGCTGGAGCAGGATTAATCCCTGAAAGCTATAAAGTTGGTATTAAGACAACGGAAGGGAAAAATTTGCATGACGTTCTATATAAGAGTACACAAACAGCAACCCCAGAAATAAAACAGGCGGATGATTCACTTAGTAAACTAATTGAAAAATGGGAAAAAACGCCTAAAGGAAAAATTATAAGTTTTTTTACATTGAGAATTGCAAACACCTTTCGAGTTGTTGGTAAATATTTAATTTCCCGGAGTGAGTTATTTTATTTTCTCTTAATTTCTATATTATTATTCGCTTTTCTTTACTATTATAAAAGCAATATTGCTGATTTTTTTCCATTCTTAAAAGACTCTTATTTAAAGCCTGTAATAAAAGTTTTATTGTTTACCGTGTTTGGTTTTTCTGCAATAGAATTATTTAAAGAATCCTTTAAAGATTTATTTAAGGAACTTTTACCAAAAACAAATAACAATATTATCATCACTTCCCCACCTACCTTTGCGCAGGATCAATTTGAAGGCATTTTCAAGGGGGTAGTTAACGAAATTTCAGATAATGG
Organism: Bacteroidota bacterium; assembly: GCA_043749245.1. GTDB lineage: Bacteria > Bacteroidota > Bacteroidia > B-17B0 > Aurantibacillaceae > UBA4416. The sequence continues at coordinate 19,522 of JAYVDU010000338.1, forward strand.
GAATAAAAAAATTGTTATCATTTTTGACAATATTGATCGTTGCGAGTCCAATGTTACAATTCAAATTTTAACAGGACTCAAAACATTTTTAGATCAAAAAAATTGTTTTTACTTAATCCCTTGTGATGATTTAAGGATCAAGAGACATTTAACTAAAACAAAAAGAGCTGAAGATGATTATTTGGATAAAATATTCCAAGCATACATTAGAATACCATTAATTGAAGGAGATGATAAAATAATATTTATTGAAAAATGTATTGAACTTGCCGACTTCGAATTGATTAAAAAGGATGAGTTAAAAATCAGTCAAATATTAACACTCGCCTACAAGGCAGAAACCCCAAGGCAGATAAAAAGATTTTTCAATGACTTTATTTCATATTATCGTTTAGCGGAAATTGTTGATCCCAATAAAGAAATATTATTAAAAGATATTGCATTATTTACTTTCATGATTGCGATCAAACAGAAATGGTCTGAAGTTGAAAATGTAATTTTGGATAACCCAAATTTCTTTAAGGAATTAGAAAACTATAATGGTAAATTAGATATTGTTCCTAAAGATTGTTATCAATTTATTGATAACTGCGTAAGTTGGATTGACCACACAGTAGATCCAGCCAATTTCATTTATCTTAAAAACTCTAAAAATTCAAGTAACCAAGTGCAACGAATTTTTATTGATAATTTTAACGAATTTAAAATTACAACACCGCTAATTCAACAAATAGAAAAATATCTTAGTAATTTAAAAACTTCAAATAGATTTATTCTATTTGAATCGGGGATTGAACGATTAAAAGAAATAATTGAGTCTAAAAATAATGAAATTGAAGAGCATTTATTGCCTGATTTGTTTCAAGTCTATTTTAGAATTATTATGTTACACAATTCTTCTGAAACTGAAAACAAAAAGCAATCATTTTTCCTTTCTCATTCAAACTTTATTGCTAAACACATTGAAAAAATAAACACTTTGGACTTAAATCTAATTCCAAACATTGAAAAACAGTTGTGCGAGTTAATAAGAAAGGCGGAAATGTCAGAAAATGTTATTGAGCTTTATAACTCATTAAAAAATCAATTTGATATTAATAATATAAAATTAATTTTCGATAAAATTACCTACGATGAGTATATAAGACTGCACCAATTGGCTATCAATACAAATAAGGAAAAGCTAATTACTGTGCTTACTCCACACACTATTGAAGCCATTGCAAATACGTTGAGTTTTAATAAGGATGAAAATCTTTTTATCCAATTGATAGATTATCTAAATGATTCAGATAAAATAAACCCGACAAAACTAATTATTAGTTCCAAAATCAGCCAAACATTTGGTCAAATACAGAGTCATCCCTCAAGCCATCCTTATGATAATTTTATCCTAAAGGCTTTGTCTGCATTAAATAGCAGCGATTGGTCTGAAACTGATAAAAACAATTTTAATACGTATTTAGATGCACGCCTTCAATTATTTTTCACCCAAGGACAAAATGATCTTGGAATTAATTATTGTATTGAAGGGATACGGAATGGAATCCCAATAGTTCAAAATTATTTTGTGGCTAACGGTCAACCAAACTTAAATGGTCAAAATATATTTACACCTTTTATTGAAAGAGTAAACGAACCTGTTTTGGAAATCGGCATTGATAATGCAGGTATAAGAGACAATATTCTTAGAATTAGTTCCGCTTATAATATTCAATCTAAGGTTTTTGAAAAACTAAATTTTGATTTTATCCAACGAAAAATAGACTTGTTAATTTATAACCATGCTCATTGGTTAATTGATTTGTTAAAGCAGTATGATATTCGAAAAGCACAAAACTTTGATGTTAATTTATTGGATGCGTTTGAAAAAAATGTCGTTGAAAAATATATCTTAACTTTTCCTGATTTAATTTATAGTCAATATGTGGCTGTTTTGGATCAATTAAAAAATGATCAAAATAAAAATCACTTCATAGAAAAGGCGGTAGAACATTTTAGAATCAGTCCTGTTGCAAATGCCCCTCAAATAGCCTTATTAATAAATAAAGTAAATTTTGAAGTTGAAACTGTAATGTCAAAAATTTACAATAATTCTAAAATGCAACTAATTGAAATAGATAACCAAGAGCTTTTTAAGGGATTAGTTACAAAACTAAGTGGGCGTGATCGAGAGGATTATTTGGACAGAATTTTTATTAAAGTAAATACAGATTTAAAAACACCAGGACAGACTAAAATAATTCTTCAAAGCATAAGCTCAATCCTTTCTTCTGAGGATCTTCAAAACAAGCAAAGGGTTGTAGTAGATTTAATAAAAGAATTATTTAAACCAAGCAGAGAAGAAGCTGATATTAAAGTTGGAATGGAATTGTTAAAAAGCTTAAAAAACGGAAATAGAAATAGAAATTTAGGCGTAGATGATAATATTAAGCAGCTGTTGAATACTGAAAACAAATCCGAAGCACTCAAAAATGAATTAAAAGAATTACTATAATTGATAAATTATTAAAATGTCAGAAGATCAAAAAAAACAACTTGAACAGCAACTTTGGAATATTGCCAATACACTAAGAGGCAAAATGAACGCTGATGAATTCCGGGACTACATCCTTGGCTTTATTTTCTATAAATACCTTGCCGAAAAAATGGAAATTTATGCGAACACCATTTTAAAACAAGACAAAATAAAGTATAAAGACATAAAAGAAAAAACCAAAGATGGCAAAGAATACATTGAAGTCATCAAGTCTGAGTCCCTTGAAAAATTGGGATATTTTTTAAAACCTTCTGAGTTATTCAGTGAAGTTGCAAAACGTGGTAATAGCGATGAAGCTGGAAAAGACAATTTTATTTTAGAAGATCTACAAAAGATATTGACGAATATCCAACTAAGTACAATGGGTACTGAGAGTGAAGAGGATTTTGATAACCTCTTTGAGGACATGGATTTGAATAGTACAAAACTTGGAAAAACACCTCAAGCAAGAAATGAAATTATTTCAAAAGTACTTTCGCATTTAGATAAAATAGACTTTAAACTTGGTAATACTGAATTGGATGTTTTAGGTGATGCTTACGAATACCTCATTGGTCAGTTTGCAAGTGGCGCAGGCAAAAAAGCAGGCGAATTTTATACGCCACAAGAAGTAAGTAAAGTTTTGGCAAAAATTGTTACTACTGGCAAAAAGAAATTAAAATCAGTTTATGATCCAACCTGTGGATCGGGATCATTACTGCTTCGTGTTGCGAAGGAAGTGAAAGAAGTAAGCAGCTTTTATGGACAAGAGTTAAATAGAACAACATACAATCTCGCCCGGATGAACATGATTTTGCACGATGTTCACTATCGTAAATTTGACATCAAGCAAGAAGACACCTTAGAGCATCCTCAACACTTAGATAAAACATTTGAGGCTATTGTAGCTAATCCTCCTTTCTCAGCTCAATGGAGCGCAAACCCATTATTTACAAGTGACGACCGCTTTAGTCAATATGGAAAATTAGCCCCTGCGAGTAAAGCTGATTGGGCGTTTGTTCAACACATGATACATCATTTAGCGGAAAATGGAACAATGGCAATTGTTTTGCCTCATGGCTCATTATTTAGAAGTGGTGCTGAACAACATATCCGTAAATATTTAATAGAAGACAGAAATTATTTAGATGCAGTTATTGGATTGCCCGGGAAAATATTTTTTGGTACTGATATTCCAACGTGCATTATGGTCTTTAAAAAATGCAGAGAGCAGCCAAATGATATTATTTTCATTGATGCGAGCCAACATTTTGAAAAAGCTACACAAAACTATTTGAGAGAAATTGATATTGAAAAAATTATTGCAACATATAGGAACAGAAAAAATGAAAAAAAATATAGCTATGTAGCAAGTCTTAAAGAAATAAAAGAAAATGATTATAATTTAAATATACCTAAATACGTAGATACATTCGAAGAAGAGAACGGAATTGAACTAAAAGTTTTATCTGAAAAACTGGTTGCGTTACAAGTGAAAATAAAAGCCACAGAAAAATCAATAGCTGGTTATTGCAAAGAGTTAAATATATCAACGCCATTTTAAAATGAAAAGAACTAATACTACCAAGCTCAAATTGCGTTTCCCTAATTTCAAAGAAGATTGGAAACAAATAAATTTGAACGAGGTATTAAAAGAGCATAAAACCCGAAACCCAAATGGAAAATACGATGAAGTTTTTTCTGTTGCAAAAGAGAAAGGTGTTATAAATCAAATTGAGCACTTGGGACGTTCATACGCTTCAGATGATATTACAAATTATAAGGTCGTATTCCCTGATGACGTTGTTTACACAAAAAGTCCAACGGCTGGCTTTCCATTCGGAATTGTCAAACAAAATAAATTGAATAGAAGCGGTGTCGTTTCGGTTCTATATGCTGTTTTTAAACCTGAAAATAAGGAAATAGGCTCTCTAATAGATTTCTATTTTTCTTCACAATTAAATACCTACAATTATTTAGTGCCTTTGGTTCATATTGGGGCAAAGAATACAATGAATATTGGTAATGAAGAATTTTTGAATGGAAAGAAAATATCTTTGCCTGTAAATTTTGCAGAACAAAAAAAAATCAACCATTTTCTCAATTCAATTGAAGAGAGGATTGAGCAATTAAGAGAAAAAAGAGATCTTTTAGATGAATATCGTAGATCAATGATTCAAAAATTATTCAGCCAAGAAATTAGATTTAAAGACAGTAAAGGCAAACCTTTTCCAAGTTTGAAGGAAGTAGAAGTAAAAAAAATATTAAAGAGATATTCCAATCCTGTAGCAGTAGAATTAGAAAAACAATACAAACAAATAGGCATACGATCACACGGTAAAGGTATCTTCCATAAAGAATCCGTTACTGGAAAAGCATTAGGAAACAAAAGAGTTTTTTGGATCAAGGAAAATCTATTAATACTAAATATAGTTTTTGCTTGGGAGCGAGCAGTAGCTAAGACATCCGTTAATGAAATCGGAATGATTGCATCTCATAGATTCCCAATGTATGAAGCAATGGAAGGCGTTCTTGATTTAAACTATATTTTATACTTTTTTCTAACGCCAAGAGGGAAAAGTTATTTAGAACTTGCTTCTCCCGGAGGAGCTGGCAGGAACAAAACATTAGGTCAAACGGAATTCGAAAGGCTAAAATTTAAAATACCCTCAATTAATGAACAAGTTAAAATATCTACTTTTTTAAACAATATAGATGATCAGTTTAACTTATTGTCTCAACAATTAGAAGAAACATTAAATTTTAAAAAAGGACTTTTACAACAGATGTTTTATTAATTATGGCTAAGCAACCGGAACAAATATTAGAAGAACAGTTAGTGGCACAACTACAGAAGTTGGGTTATAGCTTAGTCCCTATCAGCGATGAAAACGAACTAATTACCAATCTCAAACAACAATTAGAGAAACATAATAATATAAAGTTTACCGATAAAGAATTTGAAAAAGTATTAAACATTCTTAGCAAAGGTTCTGTATTTGAAAAGGCTAAAACTCTTCGAGAAAAACAACACATTGTAAAAGATAATGGAGAGAATCTTTATTTTGAATTTATTAATTCGGAGCATTGGTGTCAAAATCAATTTCAAGTTACTCATCAAGTTACAATAGAAGGTACTTACAAAAATCGTTATGATGTCACCTTGCTTATCAATGGATTGCCATTGGTGCAAATAGAATTGAAACGTAGAGGCTTAGAATTAAAAGAAGCCTTTAATCAAATCAATCGCTATCAACGTCATTCTTTCGGTGCGAATTCCGCTTTGTTCCAATACCTTCAAATTTTTGTAATCAGTAATGGAGTAAACACAAAGTATTACGCTAATAACAGGAATCAATCATTTAAACAAACTTTTTATTGGACAGATAAAGAAAACAAACGACTTACAAATATTTTAAATGGGTTTACTAGTGAGTTTTTAGAGCCATGCCACATTTCAAAAATGATTTGTAAATATGTTGTTCTAAATGAGGCATACAAGATTCTTATGGTATTACGTCCATACCAATACTATGCAGTAGAAGCACTCATTGATCGGGTAAAAAACAGCAACAAGAACGGTTACATTTGGCATACCACAGGTTCAGGAAAAACATTGACTTCATTTAAGGCAAGTCAGATTTTAACGAATCTACCGCAGGTAAAAAAGGTAGTATTTGTTGTAGATAGAAAAGATTTAGATTATCAAACGACTAAAGAATTTAATAGTTTTAGTAAGGGAAGTATTGATGGAACGGATAATACAAAAGCATTAGTAACGCAGTTTTCAGACGATACAAAACTCATTGTTACTACAATTCAAAAACTTAATACAGCAATAAGTAAACAGCAGTATTTGGCGAAAATGGAAAAGTTAAAGGATGAACATATCGTTTTTATTTTTGACGAGTGCCATAGGAGTCAATTTGGTGAAACGCATAATCGGATAAAAGCGTTCTTTAATAACATTCAACTATTTGGTTTTACCGGAACTCCAATTTTCGCTGAAAATGCTGTTAAAAATGAATTAGGAAAGCGCACAACCACAGAATTGTTCGGGGAGTGTTTACATAAATATGTTATTACTGATGCAATCAAAGATGAGAATGTATTAAAGTTCTCTGTCGAATACGTTGGTAGATATAAAAAGAAAGAAACTGCTACCGAAATTGATATTGAGGTAGAGGACATTGACACTAAGGAGTTAATGGAGGATAATAAGAGATTAGAAAAAATCACTGACTACATCATTGCGAACCACAATCGCAAAACTCACAACCGAGAATTTACCGGAATGTTTTGTGTAAGTAGTATTGAAACCCTCATTAAATATTATGATCTGTTTCAAAAGAAAAAAGAAGAGGGTAAGCACAATTTAAAAATTGCTACCATCTTTAGCTATACTGCAAATGAAGCAGATGCGGATGCTAACGGTTTTTTGCCTGATGAACTTTCTGTAGCCGAAGAGCCCAAGGTACTATATGGCTTGCATGCGCATAGCAGAGAAAAATTAGATGAGTTTATAGTACACTATAATCAAATGTTTGAAACCAAGTTCTCAACTAAGGATAGTGAGTCATTTTACAATTATTACAACGACATTTCAAAAAAAGTAAAGGAGCGCAAAATTGATATCTTACTTGTTGTGAATATGTTCTTAACCGGATTTGATAGCCCGACATTAAGCACTTTATATGTAGATAAAAATCTAAAATATCACGGTTTAATTCAGGCTTATTCACGAACGAATCGCATTTTAAATGAACAAAAATCTCAAGGCAATATTGTTGTATTCCGAAATTTAAAAAATGCCACAGACGATGCGATAACCTTATTTAGTAATAAAGAAGCTATCGAGGTTATTATCATGAAGCCTTATGAAGATTACGTGAAAAAATTCAACGTAGCTTTCATTGTCTTACTCAAAATCGCACCAACCATTAATAGTGTTAATGATTTAATAAGCGAAGATGATGAGTTAGAATTTATTAAAGCTTTTAGGGAATTAATGAGGATTAAAAATATTTTAACCGCTTTTGCTGATTTTAAATGGGAAGATTTAGCGATGAGTGAACAACTCTTCGAGGATTACAAAAGCAAGTATCTCGATTTATACGACAAAGTAAAATCAAATCATCAAAAAGAAAAAGTTTCAATTTTAGAAGATGTTGATTTTGAATTGGAACTCATTCATCGTGATGAGATTAATGTCAATTACATTATCCAATTGCTAATTAGATTAAAATCAAAGGTGCAAGCCGATGTTTCAAAAACAGAAAAGGAAATATTCAACCTATTGAATACTGAAGCACATTTAAGAAGCAAGCGAGAATTAATTGAACGATTTATTCAGGAAAACCTTCCGGTATTGGAGGATACAGATAATTTAACACAAGAGTTTGAGAAATTTTGGAATGAAGAGCAGCAAAAGGCATTTGATCTCCTTGTTAAGGAAGAGCAATTGTCTGCGGAAAAAACACAAGCTTTAATTGAAGATTATCTATATGCTGAAAGAACCCCTCTAAGAGACGAGGTACTTGATCTTATTGAAGGAACAAAACCAACTCTCTTACAAAGACAAAAAATTGGTGATAGAATTTTGAGAAAAATATTGAATTTTGTAGACACGTTTATTAATGGGATGTCTACAAATTAAAAATAAATTTTGATATGGCAAAAGTTAAAAAAGCAAAATATCCAATTGAGGAAGATTTAGTAGGAAGAGTGAGAAGCACAAAGCTTGCCCATTCTAATGCCTTACTTCCATTATTTGAAGCAGTTGTAAATAGTCTGCACTCAATTGAGGATTCCAAACTTAAAAATAAGGGCAAGGTCACAATTCAAATTGAAAGGGATATGACCTTAAACTTCGATGAAAACGATCCTTATTTTAATCCTATTAAGTCGTTTACAATTACAGACAACGGTGTTGGGTTTAATGAAGGAAACTGGAAATCCTTTTTGAAAGCACATTCTACACATAAACAAGATCGAGGTTCAAAAGGTCTGGGGAGGTTTTTATGGTTAAAGGCATTTTCAAATGTTCAAATAGAAAGCATTTTTAAAAATGAGGATTCGTTGTCAAAAAGAGTTTTCAATTTTTCTTTAGCAAGCAAAGGAATAAATAACTATAAAAGAATTAAGCCGAAAGCCGGAACCGATATCAGGACTGTTGTGAAACTGAACAATATGAATGCCGATTTTCAAGCATATTGTCCTAAAAAGCCCAGCACTATTGCAAATAAAATTATAGAACATTGCTTAATTTTTTTCTTGGATGCAAAAGAATGTCCTAAAATAGAGTTGATTAATGATAACGGTGAAAAGTTTGATTTAAATAAAATATTTTCCGAAACTATATCGCCTCATAGAATTGATGATAAATGCACCGTGGATAGTAATATCTTCAATGTCACAGTTTTAAAAATATTTAATCACGATGAAATAACAACCAATTCGGTTCATCTCTGCGCTGATAAAAGACAAGTGGAAGTGGTTCGCATGAATGAGATAATTCCTGATCTGAAAGGGAAATTATTGGATACAGCAACTGGTAAACATTATTTTGTGGTTGCATATGTACAGGGGAAGTATTTTGATAAACGAGTAAATGATGAAAGGACTGAAATCACTTTTGCTAAAACTGGACGATTCCAATTTAACCCGGAATTAATTTCAGAGTTTGAATTATTTAAAGGCTTGAATTCTGTTATCTCTAAATATTTAGTTGATCAGATAGCAGTCGCTAAAGCAGAGAAATTAACCAAGGTAAGAGAGTTCGTTTCTACAAAAGCTCCGCAATACCGCTCAATTTTTAAGTATCCACAATATTTGGACGAATTACAAATCCCATCTCAAATTACGGATGAAGAGATGGAGTTGCGCCTTTTTAAAGTGTTTCAAAAGATTGAATTGAATGTTAAGAAAGAAGTTCAGGAGGCTATTCGTGAGGATGTGGATTTAGAAAATCAAACATTTGAAGAGAATAAGAAACGACTGGTGAAAATCATAGAAGAAGCAAATGATGTTGGAAAATCAAAGCTTGCACAATATGTAATACACAGAAAGCTAATTTTGGATCTATTTGAAAAGACACTTAGAAGGGGGGTAGATGGAAAATATCAATTGGAAGATAGCGTCCATGATATTATCTTTCCTTTGAAAAAAACGAGTGAAGAGATCGATTATGAGAAACAAAATCTTTGGTTAATAGATGAAAAATTATCTTTTCATAACTACTTGGCTTCCGACAAGCCTTTATCGACAAATGATCATTTAACGATTGACAGCGGGGATAGACCTGATTTATTAATTTTTAATAACCCAAATGCTTTTATTGAAGGAGAAAACTCTAAACATGCTGTGACTATTGTTGAATTTAAAAGACCGTTAAGAAAGAATTTCCCGGAGGACGATGAGCCATTCAATCAGGTCTACGGTTATGTGCGAAAATTAAGATCAAATAAGGAAGTTGATCAAAAAGGAAGACCGATTTCTGTAACTGACACTACACCATTTTATATTTACATTATCTGCGATGTCACAACAAAAGTCACAACTCTTGCTGAGAATATAGGGCTTACAAGAACTCCTGATAGCGAAGGTTTTTATGGTTTTAATCCAACACTAAAATCGTATATCGAAATAATTTCTTACAATCAACTTTTGGAAACAGCTAAGAAAAGGAATAAGACACTATTTGACAAATTAGGGCTAACTAAAATTTCCGAAGACAAGGACTCTGTAAACTCCTAAATTATAATAAATTGATATACAGGAACTTGCTTGTATTTTGAAATAAAAAAGGGGATTTATTTTGCAATATTGCAGAATATTTGTACATTTGATATGCAGTTAAACTGAAGCATAGAAATGATGACTCCCACAAAATTAAATCCCAAAATGATAACGGTTGCCAGAGAATCGAGAGGCTTATCTCAGCTTGAATTGGCTGAAAAATTAAGCGTATCAACCTCCCACATGTCTCGCATAGAACAGGATTTCATCGAAGTTGGCGAAAATCATTTACAGTCGATTTCAACCGTTTTAAATTACCCGGAGGAGTTCTTCTACCAAGAAGGAGAAACTCTTCCACCGGCTCTTGCATTACGCAAGCGTAATATTGTAGCGCAGAAGGTTCTATTGCCAGTTGAAGCACAAGTAAACATTTATCGCCTTACTATTGAAAAACTCATAAAGGCAATCAGTTATTCTGACATTAATTTACCTGCATTGGATATTGAAAAATTAGGATCTCCTGCTGAAGCTGCTCGCAAACTTCGTAAGCTTTGGAAAATTGAGAAGGGCGCAATTAATAATCTCACGCAGGTATTAGAAGACAACGGTTTATTCTTAATCAATTTTGATTTTAATACAGACCGAGTTGATGGCATGAGCATTTTAGCAGACAATAAATTTCCGATTATCTTTTCTAATAAAAGAAGTTTAGGAGATCGTCAACGATTTACTTTAGCCTATGAGTTGGGACATTTAGTAATGCATCTGCAAACTAATCCTTCTTTTACAAGAGATATCAGCCATGAAGCAAATGAATTTGCTGCGGAGTTTCTGATGCCGGAAAAAGATATCAAAGGGGATTTTAAAGATGGCGTTAATTTAAATGTCTTGGCAGATTTAAAACGTAAATGGAAAGTTTCCATGCAAGCTCTTTTATACAGAGCCAATGATATCGATGTGATCACCGACAATCAAAAAAGGTATTTGATTAATCAATTTAATTCAATGAACATTCGCAGAAGAGAACCTGCGGAGTTGGATATCCCAAGAGAAAATCCAATGAAGTTGAGAGATATGATTACCAACTACAAAAACAAACAAAGATTAAATGTAAAACAACTCGCTTTGTTTTTTAATTCAAACGAAGATGAATTTTTAAATAAGTATTCGTAGTTAGTAACAGTTATATACAGGGAGGAAAGATGAGCATCACGACAGACAAATTTGAAGTAAAGGCTTCTACAAAGAAGGAGATGGCAGCAATTTACGGTGTTTCCGTAAGAACTTTTAACAGTTGGTTAAAACCATTTGAAGAAAAAGTTGGAGAAAAGAGAGGTCGCTATTATACAGTGAACCAAGTTATAATCATTGTGGGAGTATAAAGTAGATTGTGTAAACAGTTAGAAGAACGACAATAATAGTCCTCGCCGAAGTGGAGCGTAGCGGAACGAGGCG
>JAYVDU010000339.1:0-4012 GCA_043749245.1 Bacteroidota bacterium
GCAAGCTTCTAATAATCTAATTAAATCTGCAGGATTATGGCTGAAATCGCAATCCATTTCAAAAATAAAATCGTAATCTCGGGCTATAGCCCATTTAAATCCATGAATATATGCGGTGCCTAAACCTAATTTTCCTTTACGTTCTTCTATATGTAATTGATTAGGATATTCTTTTTGTAACTCCTTAACCCTATTAGCAGTGCCATCAGGAGAGCCGTCGTCAACTATTAATAACTCAAAAGGACGAGCCAACGCAAAAACAGTACGAACCATTTTTTCGATGTTTTCAATTTCGTTATAAGTTGGAATAATGACTAAACTCTTTTTCATGTATTATGGCTGCTAATATACTATTTTGTTACATAATTTAAATTCTATTTTATGCTCAATTTATGGACTTTAGTCGTTAAAATTGGTTAAGTAAATGTTGTATTTATTTGCTATTCGAAGCATCATTTATTAAAAATACTGTACTTTTGAGTATGCGTGTATATGTTTATATAACTCTTATGTTAGTCATTAGTAACAAATTACTTTGTCAAGATTTGCCTATCCATCAAAAGGTAACGACAGGTACTGCAAGTTTTTATGCTAAAAAATTTAATGGACGAAGAACGACTTCTGGGGCTATTTTTCACAATGATAGCTTAACGGGAGCTCATAAAAAATTAAAATTTGGAACGTATGTTCGCGTTCGAAATTTAAAAAATGATTCAACGGTTATTGTCAAAATTACAGATAGATTACCACAAAAATCTAAACGAACGATTGATTTAACGTGGAGAGCCGCCAAACAATTAAACTTTATTCAATCAGGATTAACAAAAGTTGAAATAACAGTATTAGATTCTCTATCACACTAATTAATTATATATTATAACAACATAAACTATCGACTTACTTATAAATGAAAACAATACTTATTAAAAATGCCACTATCATTAACGAAGATGAACAATTTGTTTCTGATGTTTTAATTAAAGATTCATTGATTGAGCGTATCGACAGAGATATTAACGAAGAAGGCGCAACCATTATTGATGCCACTGGATTAATTTTAATTCCGGGAGCGATTGATGATCAAGTGCATTTTCGCGAACCGGGCTTAACTCATAAAGGCGAAATTTATACAGAAGCCAAAGCGGCGGTGGCTGGCGGTATAACAAGTTATATGGAAATGCCTAATACCATTCCGCAAGCAGTTACTATTTTGGAGTTAGAAAAAAAATACGCTCGTGCTAAAGAATGTTCGTTGGCTAATTATTCATTTTTTATGGGCGGAACAAATACGAACTTAGAAGAAACTTTAAAAGTAGATTATAGTATAGTGTGCGGACTTAAACTCTTTATGGGCTCAAGCACAGGTGATATGTTGGTAGACAATGAAAAAACATTAGAAGGTTTTTTCTCTAAATCTAACGCCTTAATTGCAACACACTGTGAGTATGATCCGATGATCAAAGAAAATCAGACACGTATTATTGCAGAGTATGGCGAAGATTTACCAGCATACTTTCATCCAATTATTCGTAATGATGAAGCTTGTTTTAAGTCATCCTCATTCGCCGTGAATTTGGCTAAAAAGCACAATACACGTTTACATATCTTGCACATTTCGTCAGCTAAAGAATTAGGATTATTTACTAATAAAATCCCGCTCAAACAAAAACGAATTACTACAGAGGCTTGCATCCATCACTTATGGTTTAATGATGATGATTATAAAACAAAAGGTAATTTCATTAAATGGAATCCTTCAATTAAAACAGAATACGATAGAGCACACATTTTCGAAGCCGTATTAGATGGTCGCATTGATGTAATAGCAACAGATCACGCGCCTCATACGCTTGAAGAAAAACAATTACCTTATTTAAAAGCACCAAGCGGCGGACCGTTAGTACAACATTCAATTATAGCAATGATGGAATTTCATAAACAAAAAAAAATATCGTTAGAAATGATTGTAAAAAAAATGTCGCACAATGTGGCAGATATTTTCAATATAGAAAAACGTGGCTTCATACGCGAAGGTTATTTTGCAGATTTAGTATTAGTTGATTTGAATAAACCGACAGAAGTAACTAAACAATCATTATTATATAAATGCGGTTGGAGTCCGTTTGAAGGCACCACGTTTTCATCAAGCATCTCTAAAACTTTCGTAAACGGGCATTTGGTATATGATAATGGAGTCTTTGATGAAAGTAGAGTAGGAGAGAGGTTATTATTCAACAGGGCTTAATAATTATTTTGAATAAAGACTATGCTAAATATTATGTAAAGAAAACAACTCTAATTAGTTGCTATTTTAACAGGTGGATAGATTCTGTTTTAGGAAAAAGATGAATAGAACAATAGCGTAGGCCTGTCAAAAATGCGAGCAGAGAAGCGGTGAAACGAGAATTCAAAGATTTAGCGGAGCGTAAAATCTGTAGAATTCCGTGAGGAGCGTGGCGCATATTTTTGACTAATCACGCCAAGGCGTGATTGTTTCTTTTTCATCTATGGAAAAAGATAGAAAAATAAAAACTGACCAAAAAATATTTACTTTAGTCTGAATAAGGTCATTGTATTATTTTAACACAAATCGAACAATAAAATTTTATACATTTACTCAAACAAATTTTAAAATAAAAACTATGGGATTATTTGATAAATTAAAAGGCGAATTCATTGATATCATTGATTGGACAGACAATTCCAATGACACCATTTTATATAAATTCCCTCGTTACCAAAACGAAATAAAAATGGGCGCTAAGCTTACTGTGCGCGAAAGCCAAGTAGCAGTGTTCATGAACGAAGGCGTTATCGCCGATATTTACCAACCGGGTATGTACACACTCACTACCGAAAATATGCCTATCATGTCGACATTGAAAGGCTGGAAGTTTGGCTTCAATTCACCATTTAAAGCGGATATTTTCTTTATAAGCACAAAACAATTTACGAATCAAAAATGGGGAACTAAAAATCCAATCATGTTACGTGATGTTGAGTTTGGTCCAATTCGCCTTCGTGCTTTTGGTTCGTATGCATTTAGAGTAAATGATGCCAGTAAATTTTTAAAAGAGATTGCAGGCACGAGCTCTGAATTTACAACAGATGAAATTAATGAGCAACTGCGAAACATTGCCGTATCTCGTGGAATGGACGCTTTAGCAGAAAGTAAAATTCCTGTATTAGATTTAGCAGCTAACACTGATGAAGTTTCTAAAATTATTCAAGATAAAATTCGTCCGGAGTTTGGCGAAATAGGATTAGACTTAACAAAATTTTTAATTGAAAATGTATCCTTACCACCAGAAGTTGAAACAGCTTTAGATAAGCGCAGTAGCATGGGTATTATTGGAAATTTAGGTGCTTACACACAATTTCAAGCAGCTAATGCCATGGAAGAATCAGCAAAAAATCCTAGCGGTGGTATGATGGGAGCTGGATTAGGTGCAGGTATGGGTATTGGTATGATGGGGCAAATGGGTAATGCATTTCAAAATCAACAATTTAATGGTGGTACAGGAATGAATACACCACCTCCACCGCCAATCACTCAGTTTTTTGTGGCCGTGAATGGTGCACAAACAGGCCCTTTTAATATGCAACAATTACAAGTGATGGCAGTTGAAGGTCAATTTAACAAACAAAGTTTAGTTTGGAAACAAGGAATGGCTGGCTGGTTAGCTGCGGAAACACAGGCTGAGTTAGGGAGTATCTTTAGTGCAATGCCTCCGCCAATAGGATAGTTAAAAAACATTAATTAATATAAATTGGCTGTTTGTTATGAATTCATAAATATACTTTTGAAAAAATAAAAAAAGTAAAAAATGAAAAAAATAATTATTCAGTTAGTGTTAATTGGCAGTTGTATTCATATCTCTGCTCAGGATTCTTTAAAAAAGCGTTTTGAATTAGGTGTTACTTTAGCAACATTTAATTCTTTCAATCATTCTATTTATCATTCAGAAAATCGTTTACCTTTTGAATTTTGTAATGGTTTGTTTTTTAGATA
>JAYVDU010000340.1:0-3995 GCA_043749245.1 Bacteroidota bacterium
TTATTTAAAAAGTAGAATCGACTTTACAAAACGAAACCCTAAAATAGTTTTCAATACCTAATACCAATTTTCTTTCTAAAATATACAATAGAAACGAAATTATTTTTTAGCAAGGCGATGATAAAAAATCGTTGCATAGCCTGAGCTACGGAACTATTTTTTGAAGAAGTATTGGTGAAAAAGAATGAGTTTATTTGGGTGTTTTAGAAAGAATATTGGTATAAATAGTTCATATTAATCGGACAGGTATTATCAAGTTAAAGGATTTATCATAGCTTCTTTTACTATTTTTGCAATTTTATTCTTTAAATAACGCATTCAATGAAAAGCACAGAAACATTTATATTTGATTTTGACAGTACGTTTATACAAGTAGAAGCCTTGGATGTTTTATGTGAAATTATTTACGAAAACAATTCAAACGGACAGCAGGTGTTAAGCGAGATTCAACGCCTTACCAACCTTGGTATGGAAGGGAAATTATCGCTTAAAGAATCCTTAACTCAGCGTATCGAATTACTTCAGGCTAACCGAGATCATTTAGGAGCTGTGATTGAAGCCTTACGTCATAAGGTGTCAAATTCAGTTATTCGTAACAGAAGCTTTTTTAAGCAACATGCTGATGATATTTATATTATTTCAAATGGTTTTAAAGAAATTATTATTCCTATTGTTCAAGAGTATGGTATAAAACCGGAACATGTGTTAGCAAATACATTTCGCTTTGATCATAATGGAAAAATAATTGGCTTTGATGAAAAAGATGAGCTTTGCGAAAACAAAGGCAAGGTTTTAAAAATCAAATCACTCAATTTAAAAGGTGAAGTTATTATGATTGGTGACGGCTATACCGATTATGAAACCTTGCAAGGTGGCGCTGCGACTAAGTTTTATGCGTTCACCGAAAATGTGAGCCGAGCTGTGGTTGTTGAAAAAGCGGATCGCTTAGCGCCTTCCTTAGATGAAATCTTATATGATTTATCGTATAAAGCTTCGGTATCTTATCCTAAAAACAGAATCTCTGTTTTATTATTAGAGAATGTACATCCTGATGCGGTTCGTATTTTTGAGCAAGAAGGATACAGTGTTGAAACCGTGAAGGGTTCATTAAGTGAAGATGAGTTATGTAAACGCATTAAAGATGTATCTATATTAGGAATACGTTCTAAAACACAAATCACGCCTCGCATTTTAGATTGCGCTAATAAATTACACGCTATTGGTACGTTTTGTATCGGCACTAATCAAGTCAATTTAGATGAGTGTTCTAAACGAGGGATTGCCGTGTTCAATGCACCATATAGTAATACACGCTCTGTGGTTGAATTAGCGCTGGGAGAAATGATTATGCTTATTCGTAATACCTTTGTGAAGAGTACTAAAATGCATCAAGGTATTTGGGATAAATCGGCTAACAATAGTGTGGAAATTCGCGGAAAAAAATTAGGTATTGTAGGCTATGGTAGTATCGGCGCTCAGTTCTCGGTTATTGCAGAGGCATTGGGAATGAAAGTGTATTTTTATGATGTCATTGATAAATTAGCTTTAGGAAATGCAAAAAAATGTTCTTCACTGCAAGAGTTATTAGCACTATCAGATGTTGTTACATTGCATGTTGATGGAAGAAAACAGAATGCCAATTTAATTAATGAAACGTCGTTTGAGCAAATGAAAGATGGCGTTGTGTTTTTGAATTTATCTCGCGGACACGTGGTTGATTTGAACGCCTTAATTAAAAATCTTAAATCAGGTAAGGTAAGAGGCGCTGCGGTAGATGTATTTCCTGAAGAACCTGCCAGTAATGACGAACCGTTTATTTCTGAATTATGTGGTTTACCAAATGTGATACTAACGCCACACATTGGTGGTAGTACCGAAGAAGCACAATTAGATATTGGTAATTACGTCGCGCGTAAAATCATTCAATACATCAATACAGGTAGTACATTCGGCAGTGTAAATTTACCAGAGATACAATTACCTGAATTCCAAAGCGCACACCGTATCATGCACATCCACGAAAATGTGAAAGGTATTTTAGCACAAATCAATAATATTTTATTAGAATACGATAATAACATTGTTGGTCAGTATTTAAAGACGAACGAGAACATGGGATACGTGATTACAGATATTGATAATTTTCATAATACTGATTTAGAAAAGAGATTAAAAGATATTCCAAACACCATTCGCTACAGAATATTGTATTAAAATTTTGTGAGGAAAAACACATGTAATTGATTACTAGTTTAAACACTTCTAATGAAAGAAATAGATTATGTTTTAAGTAAATGTCGAATAAAACAAGAGCGTAAGGCTGTCAAAAATGCGAGCAGAGTTGCGGTGAATCGAGAATTCAAAGATTTAGTGGAGCGTAAAATCTGTAGAATTCCGAGAGGAGCGAGGGGCATATTTTTGACTAGTCACGCCAAGGCGTGATTGTTTCTTTTTCATCTATGGAAAAAGATAAAAAGAAAATAAGTCCACTAAATAGTTACTATAGATTTAATTTTCAGGTAAATATTTATAATCTCAATAATCAATTTGTAAAATGATACTTACGATATTAGAACATTCATTAGAAGGAACCTTGCATTCGGATCAAACGTTAAGAACGTTGTATGCAACGGATGCATCAGCTTATCGTGAGATGCCTTTAGCAGTGGCTATTCCAAAAACGAAAGAAGATATTCGTAAGATCATAAATTTTGCGCGCGAGCATCAAATCAGTATTGTTCCAAGAGCTGCGGGTACATCGCTAGCGGGCCAAGTAGTTGGTAACGGCATCATCGTGGATATTTCGAAAAACTTCACCAAAATAGTTGAGGTTAATAAAGACGCACATTATGTAATTGTAGAACCCGGTGTTATTCGTGATGATTTAAACCATCATTTAAAACAGTTTGGTTTATTTTACGGACCAGAAACGTCTACAAGTAATCGTTGCATGATTGGCGGTATGATTGGTAATAATGCCTGTGGTGCGAGATCAATAGTGTATGGTTCGGCGCGTGAACATTTAATTTCTATTAAAGGCTTTTTAGCAGATGGTAATGAAGTTGAGTTTGGCAGTTTAACCGAACAAGAATTTGAAGATAAATGCGCGGGGAAAAACGGTATTGGTTCTTTAGAACAGTCTATTTATCAGCAAGCAAAAACATTGTTAGGAAATCAAGCGAACAGAAAATTATTTGATGATCATTATCCTAAGAAAACAATTCCTCGCAGAAACACAGGCTATGCCTTGGATTTGTTAGCTAATACAGCTCCTTTCGGTAATAGTAAAGAAACATTTAATTTTTGTAAACTCATTGCTGGTTCTGAAGGTACCTTGTTTTTTTCGACTGAAATAAAATTAAACTTAGTGCCTGCTCTTAAACCTTTTGCTGGCTTGGTTTGCGTACACTTCAATAGCATCAACGAAGCGTTGAAAGCAAATTTAATTGCTCTCAAATATAAACCAGATAGTGTTGAGTTAATTGATCATTATATTTTAGAATGCACTAAAGAAAATATTGAGCAAAGTAAAAACAGATTTTTTGTACAAGGCAATCCTACTGCTATTTTAGTAGTGGAGTTTTTAAAAGATTCGGCAAACGAAGTATTAGAAGCTGCGAAGAAATTAGAAGAAGAATTACGCGCCTTACATTTAGGGTTTCATTTTCCTGTTGTATTAGGTGAAGACAAAAGTAAAGTGTGGAACCTTCGTAAAGCAGGATTAGGATTATTATCGAATATACCGGGAGACGCCAAAGCAGTTGCTGTGATTGAAGATACAGCTGTTGATGTAAATGACCTTCCGGATTTCATTGAAGACTTTAATAAAATACTGCAACAAAGAGGTTTACACTGTGTGCATTATGCGCATGCGGCTACCGGCGAGTTACATCTTCGCCCAATCATAGATTTAAAAACGAAAGAAGGTACCGTTTTATTTAGAACCATTGCAACAGATATTGCTCACTTAGTAAAAAAATACAAAGGTTCCTTGA
>JAYVDU010000341.1:0-3993 GCA_043749245.1 Bacteroidota bacterium
TATAGGTACCGCTAAACCAACCGTTGCCGAAATGCAAGATGTTCCTCATTATTTTATTGATCATATGAGTGTACATGATAACTATAATGTTGGGCAATACGAGCGGGATGCTATAACTCTTATCGAAACCTTGTTTAAAGAACACGAACAATTAATTGTAGTTGGCGGTTCGGGTTTATACATAAATACCATTATGAATGGAGTCGATGAGTTTGAAGAAATCCCATCCCACATAAGAGAGAAATTAATTAAAGATTTCGAAGAAAAAGGCATTGTGTATTTGCAAGAGCAATTGAAACATAGAGATGAAGCGTATTACGGACAAGTTGATTTAAATAATCCGCAACGTTTGATGCGTGCTTTAGAAGTATGTATACATACCAATAAACCTTTTTCGGAATTTAGAACCAACATAAAAAAAGAACGTTCGTTTGATATTTTTCCTATTTTAATAAACACCAACCGTGAGGCATTGTATGCTAAAATTAATCATCGTGTGGATGTAATGATGCAGCAAGGCTTAATGAATGAAGCAATAGCATTGTATTCGCTTAAACAACTTAATGCCTTAAACACAGTTGGTTATAAAGAGTTATTTGATGTAATTGACGAGAAGACTTCTTTGGAAGATGCTGTTAATTTAATCAAGCAAAACACAAGACGTTATGCGAAACGTCAATTAACTTGGTTTAATCATCAAGGCGATTTTGAATCATTTGAACCAACGGATTTAGAAAAACTAAAAGCATATTTAGATATTGTATTTCAGTATTCTTAATGCGTAAAAAACGATAATAATCGCATAAACAGCTTTGTTTATATAACTTCAACGAGCTTAACTATATATTGAAGCAATAAATACTATTTTTGTTCAGGTTTTCAATTACCGTCTTTATGTTTGACTTTATCAAAGATTATAAAAAATTAAAATCTGCTATTATTAATGTTATAGTGGCTGAGTTTTTTATACAAATGGTAAACGCTACGTTTATGAATATATTACCACTGTACATGAACCGCAAAGGCTTTAGTAATGAGGAAATTGCTTTATTTATTACGTTCCGTTTTTTAGGTGTATTTGCACTAGCTCTGCCAATAGGCAATATCATTAAAGGCAGAGCAATGAAGCCCTTCTTTTATTTATCGTCCTTTTTAGTGCCGCTATTTGGTTTATGCATTGTGTTATGTATTTATTTTAAACTAACGGTTCTTATTTATGTGTCCTTGTTATTATGGGGCGCTTCATTTACTTTTATGCAAATTCCTATTATTCCATTTATTTTAAGAAACGAATCCAAAGAAAACCATACATCTGGCATTGCACTAACGTATAGCACCTGGAGTTTTGCGGGCATTGCGAGTGGAATCATTATTGCTTTTTTAGATCGTATTAATCCTTGGTTTTTTGATGAAGAAAAAATCCTGATTCTGTTTTCTGTATTGGGCTTTGGAGGTTTGTATTTTATGCGTAAGGTTAATTTGAAAGAAGAAATTGACGATAAAAAAACAAATGATAGTAAGATGCCTAAAGAAAAACCTGATTGGTTATTAATTTTTAAAGGATTGATCCCAACTCTTATTATTGCCACAGGCGCAGGTTTAACCATTCCATTCATCAGTTTGTTTTTTGATAAAGTTCATCATTTAGGTAAAGGTGATTTTTCTATTGTTAGTGCAATTGCCGCCATATTAGTTGCTTGGGGCGCCATGATGGTGCCTCGTATTAAAGATAATATTGGGTATAAAATAGCGATACCAACCACACAATCGTTGGCGGTAATATCTTTAGTAGCCTTAGCAACCACACAGTTTTATAGTCAGTATAGTGTGGCAGTATATATTGCAATCATTTGTTATTTATTACGTCAACCCTTAATGAATATGGCAGGACCTATGACATCGGAGTTGTTAATGAATTATGTGGGCGAAAGAAACAGAGAAATTACATCTGCCCTTACAGCAGCCATCTGGAGCGGAAGCTGGGTTATCAGTGGTTTAATGGTAAAGGTGATGTTTAGTAAGGGCTACCCTTTTGTTAATATATTTCTAATCACGTCAGCCTTGTATGCTTTCGGCGTATTAATGTATTATTTTTTGATACTCGATTATGGTAAGCGAGAAAAAGCGGGATTAATTAAATAGTTTAAACCATCTGTTAATTTCATTCAATAAATTAAGTTTTTTAGTATATTTGGTTATATAGAAATTATATGATTAAAGAAAAACAGCATACTCATTTAAATGAAGAATTTTTTAACAATTCTTGTTTTAGAAGCATAGCTGATAATTCTATTAATTATATTATGATTATTGACCCCGATAATTATATCATAAAATATATTAATAAGCTTTTTCCATCTGTTAAACTTGAAGATGTTTTAGGTAAAACGGTGTTTGATTTTATAGTACCCGAGTATTTAGATTTATATCGTCAAAAATTACTTGAAATAAAAGAGACACATCAATCTGCTTTCGTTGATTCAGTGGGAAAATCAACATTTTATGCGGATAAAAAAGCGTGGTATCGAACACAAATTTCTATCATAAAAAGTAAAGATGGGATTGTAGAAGGAATTATGGTAATAGCCGAAGATATTACCGCTCAAAAGATAAGTGAACAAGAACTAAGTAATAAAAGCGAAAAAATAAAAGCAATTATTAATAATACGGATGATATTATTTGTTCCATAGATATCGATTTAAATGTAACCGAATTTAATTCGGTGTTTTTTGACATGGTAAAAAGAGGCTACCAAGTTGAATTACAATATGGGATGCCTATTTTACAATTCATTGATCCAACAAAACATAACCATTTATTAGCTATTTACAAAAGAGCCTTAAACGGAGAAGTATACACAGACATACAAAGTTTTCAAGGACTAAGTGGTGCCTCGATGTATAATGAAACCAATTATAATCCAATTTATAATGTGGATAAAGAAGTCGTAGGTATTAATATATTTTCGAAAGATATTACTCAGAGAATAAAGAATGAACAAAAAATAAAAAATGCTTTAAAAGAAAAAGAAGTATTATTAGCAGAGGTTCATCATCGTATTAAAAATAATCTTGCTATGATTTCAAGTTTATTGCAATTGCAGGAAATGAATATTACAAATGAAGAGGCTAAACAAGCTTTAGTTTTAAGCAGAAAACGCATTAAATCAACGGCCTTAATACACGAATTGTTATACCGAAGCGAATCATTTCAAAGCATTAACATTCATGAATATCTAACCGAATTATTTAATTATTTAAAAATTGACGATACCATTCAGTTACAATTAAATGGAAATAAGGTTAGCATTAACTTGTCAACAGCCCTGCCATTAGGTTTAATGCTAAACGAGATCATGCTAAATTCCTTTAAACACTCTTACAAAGGTGCTACCGAAGGAATAACAAAAATAGAAACTTCGCTAAAGAATGATAAACTATTTATTGAATATTGTGATTGTAAAGGACAGTTCCCGGATCATATAGATTTTAAAAAATCAAACACTATAGGTTTAACGCTCATTCATACATTTACAGAACAATTAAATGGAAGTATCGAATTAATTAGTAAAATGCCACCAAAATATAACATACAAATACCCTTATATGAAGAGCAATAAAAAAGTATTAATTGCCGAAGACGAACTGTTAATTGCCAAAGTGTTACGTATGCAATTGGAAAAGTGCGGGTTTGAAGTAGAAAATGTAATGGATGCAGATAGTGCGTTTAATGCTGTAAAACAAATGCAACCCGACATTATCATTTTGGATGTGTATTTAAAAAATAATTCAACAGGGATAGCTGCCGCTTTAAAAATTCGTGAAATAGGGATTAATACTCCTATTATATTTACTACAGGAAATTCCTTTAACGATACAACTAAATTGGTGCAATATATCAGCTTTTGCTCTGTTTTAAATAAACCTGTTGATTTCGATATGTTATTGAATCTTATTAACCTAGAGATAGCTTTTTGATTTGTTACTTTTTAA